>NZ_JAMYLU010000008.1:0-225915 GCF_040318135.1 Mesorhizobium sp. M1295 | reverse complement strand
CCGCCCCCCCCCTCCAACACCACCCATTCCTCCGTCCCCCGCTTATTTTTTTAATAACACCCTGAACCAAAATTTACCGGCGCGGCCCCCGTGGCACCCCGCGGCCCCCTTCGTGTATCGGAACGCCCAGTGTTTCGGGGCGCCACCGAAGCGCGTCACACGCATGATGACGAGGACCAGATGACGGTGAAGCCCCTCTACCGACGTGTCTTGCTGAAAGCGTCGGGCGAAGCGTTGATGGGCGAACAGCATTTCGGCATCGACGTATCGGTGGTCGACCGCATCGCCGCCGACATTGCCGAGGCCCGCGCACTGGGCATCGAGGTCGGTGTCGTCATCGGCGGCGGCAACATCTTTCGCGGCGTCGCGGTTGCATCAAAAGGCGGAGACCGCGTCACCGGCGACCATATGGGCATGCTTGCCACGGTCATCAATTCGCTGGCGCTACGCACCTCGCTCAACAAGATCGGCGTCGACGCCGTGGTGTTGTCGGCGATCGCCATGCCCGAGCTGTGCGAAAGTTTTTCGCAGCGTCAGGCAACCGCCTACATGAACCAGGGCAAGGTCGTCATCTTCGCCGGTGGCACCGGCAATCCGTTTTTCACTACCGATTCGGCTGCAGCCCTTCGCGCCGCCGAGATCGGCGCCGATGCTTTGTTCAAGGGCACTCAGGTCGATGGCGTCTATTCGGCTGATCCCAAGAAGGACCCGAACGCGACACGCTTCGAGCGCATCAGCCATAGCGACGTCATAAAACGCGGGCTTTCGATCATGGATACCGCGGCGATTGCACTTGCGCGCGAAAACAACATTCCGATAATCGTCTATTCGATCCACGAGAAGGGTGGTTTCGGTGATATCCTGCGTGGCGGCGGCCGTTGCACGGTTGTCGCCGACGATTAATCCGGACCGTGAACCCGAAAGAGGGACCAGTTCGCGGATTGAGGCTCGAACAGGGTTTTACCCTCAAGGCAGTGAACCCGGGCTAAACGGGTCGAGGAGACGATGATGAGTGGCGAATACGACGATCTCAAACGGCGCATGGACGGGGCGATCGCCGCGTTCAAGCATGATCTGGCTTCGCTGCGCACCGGCCGCGCCTCGAGCAGCCTGCTCGACGCCATCCAGGTGCAGGCCTACGGCACCGCCATGCCGATCAACCAGGTGGCAACCGTGTCGGTGCCGGAGCCGCGCATGATCTCGGTTTCGGTCTGGGACAAGTCGATGGTCAGTGCCGTCGACCGCGCCATCCGTGAATCCAATCTCGGCTTCAATCCAATCGTAGACGGCACCAATCTCAGGATCCCGTTGCCTGAACTCAACGAGCAGCGCCGCAAGGAGCTTGTCAAGATCTCGCACGGCTATGCCGAGAATGCCCGCGTCGCTGTGCGTCACGTTCGCCGGGACGGCATGGACTTTCTGAAAAAGGCGGAAAAGGACGGCGACATCAGCGAGGACGACCACCGCAAACGGGCCGACCAGGTTCAGAAACTAACCGACGAGACAATCAGCACCATCGACCACCTGCTTTCCGACAAGGAAGCGGAAATCATGCAGGTCTAGGGTCTGGCCACGGCTGGCCCGGAAGCGAGAACATGGCAACGCCCGCGCATGTCGCGATCATCATGGACGGAAACGGACGCTGGGCCAAGGCGCGCGGCTTGCCGCGGCTCGCCGGTCACCGCGCCGGCGTCGAAGCGCTGCGCAAGACGGTGCGCGCCGCCCCTAACCTGGGCATCTCCTTCCTGACCGTCTACGCTTTCTCGTCGGAAAACTGGTCACGGCCGAAATCCGAAGTCAGCGACCTCATGGGCCTGCTGAAGCTTTTCATCCGACGCGATCTCGCCGAGTTGCACCAGAGCGGCGTCCGAATCAGGGTCATCGGTGACAGGGCAGGGCTGCAGCCCGACATAAGAGGCCTGCTCGAGGAAGCCGAAACGCTCACTCTCCGCAACGAGGCGCTGACGCTGGTCATCGCCTTCAATTATGGCGGGCGCGACGAGATCGTCCGCACAGCGCGCAAGCTCGCCGCGGCGGTGGCGCGTGGCGAGATCGACAGCGAAGCGATCACGGCAGAGTCCTTCGCCAACTCGCTCGATACAGAGGGCATTCCGGACCCGGAACTGGTTATCCGCACCAGCGGCGAGCTTCGGCTGTCGAATTTCCTGTTATGGCAGGCCGCCTACAGCGAACTTGTTTTTTTGCCTTGCTACTGGCCCGACTTCAGTCGCGAGCACCTGTCCGATGCACTGCGCGATTTCGCCGGCCGCGAGCGCCGCTTCGGCGGACTTGCCGCCCAAGACGTCGCCTCGGGCTGAGGGATGAGCAACCTTCAGCTCCGCGTCATTTCGGCCGTCGTGCTTGCCATCGTTACGCTCGGCCTGACCTGGCTTGGCGGACTGCCCTTCCGGTTGCTTTGCGCTGCCATGGCGGCGGTGATCTTCTACGAGTGGACGCGGATGAGCCGCCCCGTTGCGCCGGCAGGTGCTAATGCTACGGCAGGTTTCCGCTTTCTGCCCGAGGCGCTGATCGTGGTCTTTATCGGTGCCCTCATCGCCGGCCTGCCTGCGTCTTTGCTGCTGCCGCTCGTCGCGGCTCTGGTTGCTGTCGCTGCCATCGCGGCGTCGATGCGCAAGGCAGGACCGTGGGAAGCATCCGGCCTTGCCTATGCGGCGGTTTCCGGCCTGTCGCTGGCCTTCTTGCGCGACGGCGACCGTTCCGGGCTGCTGGCCATCCTCTTTCTGTTCGCCGTGGTTTGGGCGACCGATATTTTTGCATATTTCGTCGGCCGCTCCGTCGGTGGTCCAAGGCTGGCGCCGTCGATCTCGCCGGGCAAGACGCGGAGCGGGGCGCTCGGCGGGGCGATCGGCGGCGTGGTGGCCGGGCTGCTTCTGGCCGCCGTAGCCGGAACGGGCAACGTTGTCGTGCTTGGCGTGATCGCACTGGTGCTTTCGATCGTCGCGCAAGCCGGCGACCTGTTCGAATCATGGATCAAGCGACGCCACGGCCGTAAGGACTCCGGCGCGCTAATACCCGGCCATGGCGGCATCATGGATCGGGTCGACGGGCTTGTCGCGGCGGCTTTCGCCCTATACGTCATCGGCTGGATTTCCGCGACCGCCGACCATCCCGCACAGGGACTGTTCCCGGTTTGAGCGGCATCCGACGGCGGGCTGGCGCGGGTTGCGCCATGGATTCGCCTGGATTGATGTCACAGTCGCAGCGTGACCTGCGCCGTGGATGAATTTGAGGGCATGAATTGAACGAGATTCTTCACGCGGTTTTCAGCACAGAGGGCTTTGTCCTCGGCACGCTGGTGCCTTTCCTGTTCGTGCTGACCGTGGTCGTTTTCGTCCACGAAATGGGCCACTACCTCGTCGGCCGCTGGTGCGGTATCGGCGCAAAGGCCTTTTCGATCGGTTTTGGTCCTGAAATCATCGGCTTCAACGACAGCCGCGGCACGCGCTGGAAGCTTTGCGCCATACCGCTCGGCGGCTACGTCAAGTTCGTCGGCGACATGAACGCGACGTCGAGCCAGCCCAGCTCGGAGGAGATCGAGGCGCTGAGCGACGAAGAACGCAAGGTCGCCTTCCACACGCAGCCGATCTGGAAGCGCGCGGCGACAGTGGTGGCGGGGCCGCTGTTCAACTTCCTGCTGACGATCGCTGTCTTTTCCGTGCTTTTTTCTGTCCATGGCCGTCCCGTGCTGGAGCCGATGGTGGCTGAGGTTACCGTCGGCAGTCCGGCGGCGGCGGCCGGCATCATGCCCGGCGACCGATTCGTCAGCGTCGACGGCAGCAAGGTCGAGACCTTTGCCGACGTCCAGCGTCTGGTCTCCGGCCGTGCCGGCGACAGCATCACCTTCGTCATGCTACGCGGCGGCAAGGAAATCACCGTCACGGCGACGCCGCGCTTGATGGAACAACAGGACGCACTGGGCAACAAGGTCCAGGTGGCCGTGATCGGCGTCGTCAACAACAAGGAACTCGGCCAGCCACGGCTGATCACCTACAGTCCGGCCGGGGCGGTCGGGGCAGCGGTCCAGGAAACCGGACACGTCATTCAGCGCACCGGCCAGTTCCTGCAACGTTTCGTTGTCGGTCGCGAGGACAAGTGCCAGCTGGGCGGCCCTATCAAGATCGCCAAGATGTCGGGTCAGGCGGCAAAGCTCGGCTTTGAATGGCTCGTACAGCTTGTTGCATTCCTGTCAGTCGGGATCGGGATTCTCAACCTTTTGCCGATTCCCCCCCTCGACGGAGGGCATCTTCTGTTCTACGGCGTGGAGGCTGTCATCCGGCGGCCGGTGTCCGAACGGATGATGGAAATGGCTTACCGAAGCGGCCTCATATTGGTGCTCGGCTTCATGGGCTTTGTTTTCTGGAACGATCTGTTTGGGTGCTGAAATCATGAAGGAATTTGGCTTCGGCACGAGCAATGTTGAGACGCCGTTTACCATGCGTGGGGATATGCGTGACGCGAAAGCCACGCCACAGGGTTAAGTAAATACAAATTAACCAGAAGCCTTGCGTGTAGGGAAAATCCGGTTAATACGGTAGGGGAAATTACCGCACGTCCGGTTTTCTCGCCGTGGGGACTTCGAGAAAAGGTACAAAAGCCCGATGAAGGCAGCATCCAAGTTTCTGAGCGCCGCGTCCGCGGTGGCTATGTCCGCCGCTCTGGTTGTACCAGGCGCGCTCGCAGTGCAGTTCGTTGCCACATCGGCCGCCGAGGCGGCTGTCGTCTCCAGAGTCGAAGTCACCGGCAATCAGCGTGTCGACGCGGACACCATCCGCAATTACGTGACGATCAAGCCGGGCAAGGCGTTTTCCAGCTCCGACATCGACGATGCGGTCAAGGCGCTGTTCGGCACCGGGCTGTTTTCGGACGTGCAGATCAACCAAGTCGGATCGACGCTGGTCATCAAGGTTTCCGAATACCAGGTCGTCAACCAGGTGCTGTTCCAGGGCAACAAGAAGCTCAAGGACAACGCGCTTGAAGCTGCGGTGCAATTGAAGCCGCGCAGCACCTTCTCGCAACAGCAACTCGACACCGACGTTGAGGCGGTCAAGGCCGCTTACAGGCGTATCGGCCGCGACGACGCCGCCGTGACCACCCAGATCATGGATCTCGGCGACAACCGCGTGAACGTGGTCTTCAACATCAACGAAGGCGGCCGCACCCAGATCGCAGCGATCAATTTCGTCGGCAACAGCGCCTATTCGAGCCGCCGTCTGTCGGACATCATCTCCACCAAGCGCTCGTCCTTCCTTTCCTTCGTGCTGCGCGACGACGTCTATGACGAGGACAAGCTGCGGGCCGACCAAGAGCTGTTGCGCCGCTTCTATTACAATCACGGCTATGCCGACTTCCAGGTCGTCTCGGCTGTCGGCGAACTCGACGACACCACCAACAAATACACCGTCACCATCACGGTGCAGGAGGGCGAGCGTTATACGTTCGGCGATGTCAGTGTCGAAAGCACAATCCCCGAGGTCGACAGCAAGTCGCTTGAATCGGTAGTCCAGACCCACAAGGGCGATGTCTATAACGCCAAGGACGTCGAGGACACGATCATCGCGCTGACCGAGAAAGTCGCCGGTTCGGGCTATGCCTTCGCCCAGGTGACGCCGCGCGGCGATCGCAACTTCGAAAACCACACGATCTCGGTTGTGTATACAATCGACCAGGGCACCAAGGCCTATATCGAGCGCATCGAGATCCGCGGAAACGATCGAACGCGCGACTACGTCATTCGCCGCGAATTCGATGTCAGCGAAGGCGATGCGTTCAACCAGGTTCTCATCCAGCGCGCGAAGAGGCGGCTGGAAGCGCTCGATTATTTTGAGAAAGTCGAGATTTCCACCGTTCCGGGCTCTGAGCCGGACCAGGTCGTGTTGGTGGTCGACGTAGTCGAGAAGTCGACCGGTGAATTCTCGATCGGTGCCGGCTATTCGACTGGTGGCGAAACGTCAGGTCCGTCCGTCGAAGGTTCTATCAGTGAGCGCAATTTCCTCGGTCGCGGCCAATTCATCAAGGTGGCGGCGGGCGGCGGCAAGAACTCGCGCGACTACAGCTTCTCTTTCACCGAACCTTATTTCCTTGGGCGGCGCATCGCGGCCGGCTTCGACATCTACAAGCAGAGCCGAAACTACGACCATTACGACAGCGATACGACGGGCGCGACAGTGCGTTTCGGTCTGCCGATCACCGACAACATCACGACGCAGCTCGCGTACAATATCGCGCAAGAGAAGTACGAGTTCGACGAAGACTGCGACCCAATGGCCGGTTGCAACGTCTCCCAGGCGATCCAAAACGGAGTTAACGAGAGCCCATGGCTCAAGTCGTCGGTCAGCCTCGGCCTGATCTACAACACCATCGACGACATGAAGAACCCGCATGACGGGCTTTATGCCAATGTCAACACCGAAGTGGCCGGCGTCGGCGGCGACGCCAAGTTCATCAAGGTCACGGCGCGCGGCAGCATCTATCAGACGTTGTCCGAACAATTGGATCTGGTAGGCCTCATTTCCGGCGGCGCCGGCCATGTCCAGGGATATGGCGGCGGCGATCTACGTGTCTTCGACCATTTCCAGAGCAGCGACCGTATGATCCGCGGCTTCGAATATGGTGGCATCGGTCCGGTTGCCTTGGACAACCGCAACGACCATCTCGGCGGAACCACTTATTTCAACGCCTCGGCCGAAGCCCAGTTCCCGCTGCCGGTTATCCCGGAAAGCTTCGGCCTCCGCGGGGCAGTGTTTGCCGATGCGGCAACGCTCTACGGCAGCAAGATTGCAAGTGGCCTCGTCGATCAGTCGACAACCGGAATGGAATGGCGCGCTTCTGTCGGTGTCGGCCTGATGTGGGCATCGCCCTTCGGTCCGATCCGCATCGACTATGCGATCCCGGTCAAGAAGGAAAAGACCGACGACGTGCAGGAATTCAACTTCGGTATATCGACCCGCTTCTGATGTGCGGGTAACGATGCTTCCGGCTCGTTTGGATCCGGATGGGCGGTGACCCGACACTACAGCGCAGCGCGTCCTATTGGACACGCAAAGGATGTTGTAGCACTTTGTTTTTGCGCATGATCCTTTCCGAGGATCGACTTCCGATTTCCGGGGTCATGCGCTAGCTGGATATTGCTTCTGGAATGACCGATCCGGTGTTCTTCGCGCCCTCACGCCGGTATACGGCCGGCGAAGTCGCGAATCTGACCGGCTCGACGCTTGTCGATTCCGGTCTCTCCGATGTATCGATCGAGGCTCTGGCGCCCGCCAACGAAGGCGGCGAGAACGCGCTTGTCTTCGTCGATGGGAGGCGCAATTTCGCGCTGATGCAGTCACTGCGGGCGGCAGCGGTTCTCTGCCCCGCCGAATTTGCCGGCAAGGCGCCGGCGGGCATTGCGGTGCTGGTGCATCCGCGCCCGCAGCAGGCTTTCGCAATGGTCGGGCGCCTGCTTTTCCCGGCGGCTGCAACGCCTGGACCGATGACCAGCGAAACCGGTATCTCGCCGCACGCCCATGTCGATCCGACCGCCCATGTCGAGGCCGGTGCGATCATCGAAGCAGGCGCGGTCATCGGGCCGCGCGCTGCCATCGGCAGCGGAACCGTCATTGCCCCGCATGCGGTTATCGGTCCTTCCTCTCAGATCGGCCGCGACGGCTATGTCGGTCCAGGTGCAAGCGTGCAATATGCGTTGATCGGCAATCGCGTCATCATCCATGGCGGTGCCAGGATCGGCCAGGATGGCTTCGGTTTCGTTGCCGGCGCCAAGGGTCCGGAGCGGGTTCCGCAGATCGGCCGCGTCATCATTCAGGACGACGTCGAGATCGGCTCGAATACGACCGTCGATCGCGGCGCCATGTCCGACACGATCATCGGCCAGGGCACCAAGATCGACAATCTGGTGCAGATCGCCCACAACGTTCGCATCGGCCGCAATTGCATTATAGCCGGGCTTTCGGGTATTTCCGGTTCCGTGACGGTAGGCGACAACGTCACCATGGGTGGCGGCGTCGGCCTTGCGGATCATTTGACCATCGGGTCCGGGGCCAAGCTTGCCGCAAGAAGCGGGTTTATGAGCAATGTGCCTGCAGGTGAGATTTGGGGAGGATATCCGGCGCAGCCGATGGCGGAAGCCATGCGCGAGATAGCGGCCTTGCGCAGACTTGCACGGACGCGCAAACAGGGTGAGGGGGGAAATGGCTGAGATCGCAGCGGCGACGCTCGAAGCGGTTGACATAATGCGGCTGATGAAGCTCCTGCCGCACCGCTATCCGTTCTTGATGATCGACCGCATTGTCGACATAGATGGCGACGAATCCGCCATCGGCATCAAGAACGTCACCATAAACGAGCCGCATTTCCAAGGTCATTTCCCCGACCAGCCGGTCATGCCCGGCGTGCTCATCATCGAGGCGATGGCGCAGACGGCCGGCGCCATCTGCATCCGCAGCCTCGGTACGGAAAAGCCGTCGCTGGTTTATTTCCTGACCATCGACAACGCCAAGTTCCGCAAGCCGGTCGTTCCAGGCGACCAATTGAAAATTCATGTGAAGAAAATCAAGAAACGCGGCAATCTTCTCAAATTCGCCTGCGAGGCCCTCGTCGATGGCACCAAGGCGGCGGAAGCCGAGATCTCGGCAATGATGGTCGCAAGCGGCTGACAAACGAATGCTAATGAAAATCCAGACAGTCATCCATCCATCGTCGGTCATCGAGGCAGGCGCCCAAATTGGCGAAGGCGCCCGCATCGGACCCTTCTGCTACGTCGGCCCCGACGCCGTGATCGGCGACCGTGTCGAACTGGTCAGCCATGTGTCGGTGATGGGCGCGACCACCATCGGTGCATCGACCAAGGTCTATCCGATGGCGATACTGGGCGGGCCGCCGCAGAACACCAAGCACAAGGGCGGCCGTACCACGCTGGTGATCGGCGAGAACTGCGCGATCCGCGAAGGCGTCACCATGCATCTCGGCACCGATTCCAGCCGCGGCGAAACGACGATCGGCGACAACGGCAATTTCCTCGCCTATGCCCACATTGCACATGACTGCGTGGTCGGCAGGAACGCCACCTTCGCCAATCAAGCGACGTTAGGCGGGCATTGCGAAGTCGGTGACAATGTCTACATCGGCGGCCTTACCGCGGTTCATCAGTTTGTCCGCATCGGCGATAACGCCTTTCTCGGCGGTTGCTCGGCGATCGTCGGCGACGTCATTCCCTACGCCATCGCCGTTGGCAACCGTGCCAGCCTTCGCGGCCTCAACATCATTGGCCTGAAGCGCGCCGGCCTGCCGCGTTCCGAGATCCACTTGCTGCGCAAAGCCTACAACACGATCTTCGATCGCTCTCGGACCGTCGGCGAAAACATCGAGTTCGCCAAGGCGGAATTCGCCTCGTCGCCGAGCGCCATGAAGATCGTCGATTTCATCGCTGGCCGCGGCAAGCGGCACTATGCCGTGCCGTCGCTCAAAGGTGGCGACGGCGACGATACCGATGATGAAGACTGAGGGCAGATGACGAAGATTGAGGCTGCCGGAAAGGGCCTTGATCTCGCGCCAGATGCCAAGGTCGGCATCATCGCCGGCGGCGGCAGTCTCCCGGTCGAAATTGCCCGAGCGCTCGCCCGGCAAGGCAAACCTCCCTTCGTCGTCATGGCGGCGGGCGAGGTCGACCGCATAGTCGATTTCGAGCCCTATGAGCAGGCAAGCTTGAGGCTGGAGGACGTCGGCTCGCTGCTGCCGATGCTCAAGCGGCATCACGTTACGCATCTGGTGACCGCGGGACATATTACGCGCCGCCCCAGGCTGAGCGCCATGCGCCTCAATTTGGGCCTGCTCGCCTGGCTACCCAGCCTTCTCGTCGGTGTAACCCGGGGGGACGATACGGTGCTGAAACTGTTCGTGCGCAGGATCGAGCGCAGCGGCATCAAGGTTGTCGGCGCTCACGAGATCGTGCCGGAACTGGTCGCCGCTGAAGGCCCGCTGACCAAGATGGCGCCACGCAAATCCGACTGGCGCGACATCGAGGCGGCGCACGCTGCAGCAAAAGCTATCGGCGCGCTGGATATTGGCCAGGCGGCTGTTGCGGTTGGTGGCCGCGCCATCGCGCTGGAAGGCGTCGAGGGCACAGACGGGCTGCTCGAGCGGACAAAACAATTGCGCGGGCACGGCAGGCTGGCTGGCAGGAGCCGTGGTGTTTTGGTCAAATGCGCCAAGCCCGGTCAGGAACTGCGTGCCGATCTGCCCTCCATTGGCCCGCTGACCGTCGAGGCGGCGCATGCCGCCGGACTGGCCGGCATTGCCGTCGAAGCCGGCCGCTCGCTGGTGCTCGAAGGTCCTGCCACCATCGGGCGTGCCAATGCACTCGGCCTGTTCGTGATCGGCCTGCCTGCTGCGGAGCCGGCGCATGGCGAATGAGCAGCCGTTGAAGATAGCCGTCGTCGCCGGCGAGGAGTCCGGCGACCTGCTTGGCGCCGACCTCGTGCAGGCGTTAAAGCGCATGACCGGGCGCGAAGTTCGGCTCGTAGGCATCGGCGGCCGCCATTTGCAGGCGCTCGGTTTGGCGCCATTGTTCGACGGCAGCGAGATCGCGCTGATGGGGCTTAGCGCTATCCTGCGCGACCTGCCGCGCCTGATGCGGCGGATCGGCCAGACGGCAAACGCGATTGTCGATGAAAAGCCCGACTGCCTTATCACCATCGACAGTCCGGATTTCTCGCTGCGCGTCGCCAAGAAGGTGCGCGCCGCCGATCCGACGATCCCGATCGTCCACTATGTCTGCCCGAGCGTATGGGCTTGGCGGCCGGGCAGGGCGGCGGCGATGAAGCCATATGTCGATCACATTCTTTGTATCCTGCCGTTCGAGGTGAAGGAACTCGCTCGCCTGGGCGGGCCGCCCGGCACCTATGTCGGGCATCGCCTTGCACACGATCCGGGCATAGTCAGTGCCGCCAGGGCGCAGGCGCAGCCGCGTGACCTCTCCGCCGACCGTGTGAAAACGTTGCTTGTATTGCCCGGTTCGCGTCGCGGCGAGGTGCGGCGCCTGGTCGGGCCGTTCGGCGAAACGGTATCGATCCTGCGGGCGCGCGGGCACCGCTTGCGCTTGCTGTTGCCGACGGTGCCGCACGTCGCCGACCTGGTCAGGACCTCGGTCGCGAGCTGGAACGAGAAGCCGGAGATCATCCTTGATGCCGAACGCAAATGGCAGACCTTCGGCAAGGCCGATGCGGCGCTGATCGCGTCGGGGACGGTATCGCTGGAACTGGCACTGGCGGGCGTGCCGATGATCTCCTGCTACCGGCTCGATCCGGTCATGCGCATGGCGCAGGGACTGATCAAAGTTTGGAGCGCAGCCTTGCCCAATCTCATCGCCGACCGGCCGGTCGTGCCGGAACACTACAACCAATATGTGCGTCCGCATTATCTGGCGCGCCAGCTGGAGGCGCTATTCTCCGATACCGCCTACCGCGCCTGGCAGAAGGACGGTTTTGCCGACATCGCCGGGCGTATGGCAACCGACAAGCCGTCAGGCGAGATGGCGGCGGGGGTGGTGATGGGCATGGTGAGGAAGTGAGCGAGTAGTGAGTAGCGAATAGGAAATGGTGCTGGCCGTAACAGCCAAGCTGCTTCAGCTACTACTCGCTACTCGCTACTCGCTACTCGCTACTCGCTACCTTCACCGCTTCGCGATCGGCACGTAATCCCGTTCCGGCGCACCGGTATAAAGCTGGCGCGGACGGCCGATCTTCTGGTGCGGGTCCTCGATCATCTCTTTCCACTGCGCGATCCAGCCGACGGTGCGGGCAACCGCGAACAGCACGGTGAACATGGTAGTGGGGAAGCCCAGCGCCTTCAGCGTGATGCCGGAATAGAAATCGACGTTGGGGTAGAGCTTCTTCTCGATGAAATAGGAATCGGTCAGCGCGATCTTTTCCAGCTCCATGGCGATGTCGAGCAGCGGATCGTCCTTGATGCCGAGCTCGCCCAGGACTTCGTGCGCGGTCTTCTGCATGATCTTGGCGCGCGGATCGTAGTTCTTATAAACGCGGTGGCCAAAGCCCATCAATCGGAACGGATCGTTCTTATCCTTGGCGCGCGCAATGAATTCCGGGATGTGATCGACATGGCCGATCTCGCCCAACATGTTCAGGGCTGCCTCGTTGGCTCCGCCATGTGCAGGACCCCACAGGCAGGCGATGCCGGCAGCGATACAGGCAAAGGGATTGGCGCCCGACGAGCCGGCGAGGCGGACGGTCGAGGTCGAGGCGTTCTGCTCGTGGTCGGCGTGCAGGATGAAGATGCGCTCCATCGCGCGCGCCAGCACCGGATTGATCTTGTATTCCTCGCAAGGCACGGCGAAGCACATATGCAGGAAGTTGGCTGCGAAATTCAGTTCGTTCTTCGGATAAATGAACGGCTGGCCGATGTGGTATTTATACGCCATCGCCGCGATCGTCGGCATCTTGGCGATCAGCCGCATCGAGGCGACCATGCGCTGATAAGGGTCCGAGATATCGGTGGAATCGTGATAGAAGGCGGACAGCGCGCCGACCACGCCGCACATCACCGCCATCGGATGGGCATCGCGGCGAAAGCCGGTGAAGAAGCGCGACATCTGCTCATGCACCATGGTGTGGCGCGTCACCCGGTAGTCGAAATCGTCCTTCTGCGCCTTGGTCGGTAGTTCTCCGTAGAGCAAGAGATAGCAGACTTCGAGGAAGTCGCCGTGCTCGGCCAGCTGGTCGATCGGGTAGCCGCGGTGCAAGAGAATACCGGCATCGCCATCGATGAAGGTGATTTCCGATTCGCAGCTCGCCGTCGACGTAAAACCGGGATCGTAGGTAAATACGCCGGTGGTGCTGTAGAGCGAACCGATGTCGATGACATCAGGTCCTACCGAACCACTTCGTATCTTGAATTCATGGGTTTTGCCGTCGAGTTCCAGTTTTGCCGTCGACGCCTGGGTTTTGCCGCCAAATTCCATCTTTGTCGCAGGTTCGGTCATAGCAAACTCCTTTTTGTTTCCTCAGGCCGGCAACGGCAAAACATTGAACCCAACACGTCAAAAGCATCGGAATACGCACATTTGCGCCCGCAATTGAATCTGCGCGCCAGATTAGGCCAAGACCCAATGTTGCACTGCGAAACACACCTTTCAATGCCAATCTTCTTGGGCCAGTTTCCTAATCGATTTGATCGGCAATCCGCGCCAGGCCTTCCTCGCGGCCAAGCACGGCCAGCACATCGAAGACGCCGGGCGAGGTGCTTTTGCCGGTGAGCGCGGCGCGCAGAGGTTGGGCCACGGCGCCGAGTTTGTGGCCGCCGGCCTGCGCATAGTCGCGGATCGCGGCTTCCGCCGAGGCGGCAGACCAGTCCGAAATCGTGGCCAGTGCCGCATGAGCGCCCCGCAGGATCGCGCGCGCCTCACCGCTGAGCAGCGCCGCCGCCTTCTCGTCGACCGGCATCGGCCGCTCGACGAACAGGAATGCAGCCCCTTCAACAAGTTCGACCAGCGTCTTGGCGCGCTCCTTCAGGCCTGGCAAAGCGGCAAGCAATTGCGCCTTGCGTCTGTCGTCGAGGCTAGCTGCGATCGCCGGACCGCCGTCGAGATAGGGCAGAGTGGCGATGAAGATGTCGAGCAGCGCCGCGTCGTTCATGCGGCGCATGTGCACGCCGTTCAGCGCCTCGAGCTTGGCGAAGTCGAAACGGGCGGCGCCCTTGTTGACGTCGCCAATGTCGAACCATGCGATCATGTTGGCGATCGACATGATCTCATCGTCGCCGTGGCTCCAGCCAAGCCTCGCCAGATAATTGAGCAGCGCCTCCGGCAGGTAGCCCATGGCGCGATAGGCCTCGACGCCGAGCGCACCGTGCCGTTTCGACAGCTTGGCGCCGTCGGCACCGTGGATCAGCGGGATATGCGACATCGACGGCACCTCCCACCCCATGGCATGGTAGATCACCGTCTGGCGGGCGGCGTTGGTCAAATGGTCGTCGCCGCGGATGATGTGGGTGACGCCCATGTCGTGATCGTCGACGACGACGGCATGCATGTAGGTCGGGTTGCCGTCCGAGCGCAGAATAATGAAATCGTCGAGATCCTTGTTGGGAAAGCGCACGTCGCCCTGGACGCGGTCATGCACAACCGTCTCGCCGTCTGTCGGCGCCTTGATGCGGATCGCCCCCTTGGCGCCGGCCGGCGCCTCGGAGGGGTCGCGGTCGCGCCAGCGGCCGTCATAGCGGGGAGGCAGCCCCTTGGCTCGTGCGCTCTCGCGCATTGCCTCCAACTCGGCAGGCGTCGCGTAACAATAATAGGCCTTGCCCATGCGAACGAGTTCCTCGGCCACCTCGCGATGGCGCGGCGCACGCTCGAACTGCGACACCGGCTCACCGTCCCATGTCAGGCCAAGCCAGGAAAGCCCGTCGAGGATGGCCGCGGTTGCCGCATCGGTGGAACGCTCGCGGTCGGTGTCCTCGATGCGCAGCAGCATCGTGCCGGCTGTGTGCTTGGCATACAGCCAGTTGAACAGCGCCGTGCGCGCCCCGCCAATATGCAGATAGCCGGTGGGCGAGGGGGCAAAACGGGTGACGACCTTGTCGGGCATGGAACTCTCAGGCAGGCGAAGGAAGTGGGTTTGCGGACTTTCGCGCGTTGCGCGTTCATGTAGCATAGGAGGTCGAGGGCGCAAGGGGCAGACCCGATGGCTGTGCGAGGCCGTGGTGCGGGCGAGGGCGAGGACGTTGGCAGCGGCGTCAGCGAACGCTTGCTGTTTGCCGCGCCCGTGCCTGTCCTGCCGGCACCGGCATTGCTGCCGGTTCCACGCTTTGATGCCCCGTCGCTGCCGGCGAGCGACCCAGCAACGGTTCTCGTGCCCGCGGCCGAGCCCATCGTGCGCCTACGCCGGCGTTTCCGCCTCCCGTCACCGTCCCGTATCCGCAACGGCGTAACCTCGGCGGTCGGCCTGGAGCTCGACCGTGGGGTTGCCTTCCTGCTGGTGCCGGTGTTCCTCGCATGCGGGGTGATCGTATATTTTGCGCTGGCGGTGGAGCCGGCCTTTCCACAGCCGATCGCAATCGTCGCCTTGGCAGCCCTCTGTGCCGTCGCCTCGCGGTCGTGGCCCAGAACCCGCCTGTGCTTCATGGCGGCGTTGCTCTGCGCGCTTGGCGTGCTTGCCGCCAAGGTCGAGACCTGGCGTGTCGGAACGCATATGCTCGGTTCCGAAATCTCAACGCGCCTCACGGGTCGCGTCGTATCGTTCGAGCCCATGGCGAGCGGCCGCATCAGGCTGACGATCGATGTGATCTCAACCGCCAGGCCGACACTGCGCTACATGCCGGAACGGGTCCGCGTTTCGGCGATGAAAATACCGGCTGAGCTGACCGCCGGTTCCGAGATCGCCGGCTATGTGCGGCTGCTGCCGCCGACCGGGCCGGTGCGGCCCGACAGCTATGATTTCTCCTTCGACAGCTATTTCGCCGGTATCGGCGGCAGCGGCTTTTTTCTCGGCAATCCGAAAGTCGTGTCGTCGGGCAGCATGCCGCTTGCCGCGCGGCTTTCTTCCTCGATCGAAGACGCGCGCGAATCCATCGCCGACCATATCCGCAGCCGCATCGGCGGCGCCGAGGGCGAGATTGCTGCTGCGCTGATCGTCGGCGTGCGCGCCGGCATTCCCGAGGAGATCAACGAAGCGATGCGGCGTACAGGCATCTATCACATCATCTCCATCTCGGGGCTGCATATGGCGTTGGTCGCCGGCACCATCATGGCGCTGCTACGCGGCACCTTTGCGTTGTTTCCCGATTTCTCATCGCGACGGCCGGTCAAGAAATATGCCGCGGCCGCCGCGCTTTTTTCGATTGCGGCCTACCTCGTCTTTTCCGGCATTGTGGTGGCGGCCGAACGCAGCTTCATCATGCTGGCGGTGATGCTTATCGCCGTGCTGTTCGACCGGGCCGCGCTCACCATGCGCAACCTGGCGATCTCGGCCATCGCGGTCATTCTGGTGTCGCCGCACGAGGTGGTCGGTCCGAGCTTCCAGATGTCCTTCGCCGCGACGGCGGCCCTTGTCGGCGCCTATGCAGGCTGGTCCGATTACCGCGCCGGCGGGGCCACCACGCCGCCGCCCCGGCGGTCGCCGCTACGCTTTGCCACTAGAAAGGTACTGCTGGGCATGGGCGGCCTGGCGATGACCTCGATCATTGCAGGGAGCGCCACGGCGCTTTTCGCCATATGGCATTTCCAGCGCGTGGCGCCGCTCAGCCTGTTCGCCAATCTGGCCATCATGCCTATCATCTCACTGGTCGTCATGCCCTTCGCCGTCCTCAGTGCGCTGGCGATGCCGTTCGGCGCGGATGGGCCTTTCCTCTACGTGATGGGCAAGGGGCTGACGGCGATGATCGCCCTGTCCGGGTGGATCTCCGAGCGCTCGCCGATCGATGCGGTCGGGCTGATTTCGCTGAGATCTGTCCTTTTGGTGACGATCGCTCTCGTCATTGCCAGCATGGCGACGACCTGGTTGCGGCTCGTGGCCCTTCCTTTTGCGCTCGCCGGCTTGCTAACGACAACGCAGACGCGCGTACCCGATGTATTGATCTCGGAGGACGCACGGCTCGTCGCGCTGCCGATCGGCAGCGGTGAACTCGCGGTCAACCGGGCACGCCCGAATGAGTTCACCATCGACAACTGGAAACGCGCGCTCACATCAGAGGCTATCGTCGCGCCGGAAACACCTGGAAAGAACGATCCGCAATTCGACATTGCCGATCCGGCCGACTTACCGCCGGGCATGCCGTTCATTTGCACGGACGGTCTCTGCCTTGCCAGGCATCCATCCGGCGCGATCATCGCGCTAGCCAATGACCGCGATACTGCACGGCCAGCCTGCGCCTTTGCCAGCTTGATCGTCATCGACGACGCCACCGCCCATAATCCCTGCTACTACGACCGGCTGGTCCTCGTCGTCACCAAACGGCAACTGGCGCGCGCGGGAAGTGCGGCCGTCTATTTCGATCCACAAGCGGCAACACGCGCCGAAATCCGCTTCGCCGTCGAAAAATCATACCGGCCCTGGCACGTGCAGCGGAAATTTTCCCGCGCGGCGCGGGGCATGCCGCCATACCGCAGAGCCGACAAGCCAAAAGCCGGCGCCAAGGGCGCAGCTCAGTAGCGGCGAATCAGCCCAACGAGCTTGCCCTGCACCTTGACCCTGTCTGGTCCGAAGATGCGCGTCTCGTAGGCCGGATTGGCGGCTTCCAGGGCGATCGAGGCGCCCTTGCGGCGGAACCGCTTCAGCGTCGCTTCTTCCTCGTCGACCAGTGCCACCACGATCTCACCGGGGCTCGCCGTATCGGCATTGCGGATGATCACCGTGTCGCCGTCGAAAATGCCAGCCTCGATCATCGAATCGCCTTTGACCTCCAGCGCATAATGCTCGCCGCCCATGATCATGTCCGGCGGCACCGAGATCGAATGCGTCTGGTGCTGGATGGCATCGATCGGCACACCGGCGGCGATGCGGCCCATCACCGGGATCGACACGGCGGCGACGACATCGTCGTCATTGCCGGCTGCAGGCATGCGCGACGATGTCGGCTTGCCCTGCCGAGGACCTTGCCCAAGACTGCCCTGGATGACGCTCGGCGAGAACTTGCGTGCCGCATTTAGGCCGGGGGCGATCGAATCGGGCAGGCGCAGCACCTCCAGTGCACGGGCCCGGTTGGGCAAACGGCGAATGAAGCCGCGCTCCTCCAGCGCCGTAATCAGCCGGTGGATTCCCGATTTGGAAGCCAGGTCGAGCGCTTCCTTCATCTCGTCGAAGGAGGGCGGGATACCGCTTTCCTTCAGCCTTTCGTGGATGAACATAAGCAGTTCGTGTTGTTTGCGTGTCAGCATAGCGACCCCCAACAGAATCAGAAAAACAAACCCAGAACAAACACTATCTGTTCCAGTTGTGTTCCGCAACTGTTTAAAGTTTAATGAATGTGTTAGGGCTCGGGAAACGATACCACTCACCAAACCGGAACGCTGCATTTTCACCGCCGCGGGCGTCATCGCCTTGATTCTGCTTTCGTTTGCGGCCTCTGGGTTCCCAGAAGGCGGCACTGGTATCGGCCGTCAGCCGGCAAAGGGCACGGAATTGAAGCCGTATCGACTGTGCGGTTTGGTCAATGCACCGTGAACGAAACGAACTCAAAACGCCAACCTTGGGTTGGCTTGGCTCCTGGTTTCCACCGCGTGGTCAGGCAACTTGTCGCCGGTGGAGCCTTGCTGCGCGATACCAGGTAATGGAGAACCGCTCGTGACCGATGGATGCCGTCGATGCGTGTCCGGCGTTGCGGTGAATCTTGGGGGAGCAGACAAATCATGACAGGAATTCGCGATCTCGTTGCCATAAGGGCGATGGATGCTGCAGATCCGCTGCGCGCGATGCGCGACCGCTTTGTGCTGCCGCAAGGAGTGATCTATCTCGACGGCAATTCGCTAGGGGCCGCTTCGCGTGCAGCTTTCGATGAATTGAGCAAGGCAGCGACCGAAGAATGGGCGCATGATCTCATCCGCGCCTGGAACACGGCCGGCTGGTTCAACATGCCGCTCGAACTCGGCGACCAGCTCGGGCGCCTGATCGGTGCCGCGGCCGGCCAGACGGTGGTCTGCGACACGACATCGGTCAACATCTACAAGCTGCTGCACGCCGCCATGGCCATGCGGCCGGAGCGGCAGGTCATCGTCGCCGAGGGCGACAGTTTTCCGACAGACCTCTACATGGCTGAGGGTGTGGTTTCGACGCGAAAAGATACGCTGCTGCGCCTCTCGGGGGTCGACGCGCCGAGCATCGAAGAGCTGATCGACGAACGCACCGCCGTGGTGCTGGTCAACCACGTCAACTACAAGTCGGGCGAACTGCGCGACATGCCGGCGCTGACGCGCAGGGCCCAGGAAGCCGGGGCGATGATCGTCTGGGATCTCTGCCACACCGCCGGTGCGATGCCAGTCGAGCTCGACACGGCAAACGCCGATTTTGCCGTTGGCTGCACCTACAAATATCTGAATGGCGGACCGGGCGCGCCTGCCTTCATCTATGCGGCTGAGCGGCATCTTGCCGACATCCAGCAGCCGCTCACCGGCTGGTGGGGCCATGCACGGCCCTTCGCCTTCGAGCCAGGCTATGCGGCCGGCACCGGCATCCGCCGGTTTCTGTGCGGCACCCAGCCGGTCCTGTCGATGCGCACGCTGAAGGGCGCGCTCGACATCTGGAACGATGTCGACATGACGGCGGTGCGCAAGAAGAGCATCGCGCTGGCTGATCTGTTCATCGAGCTCGTCGAGGCAAAGTGCGGCACTTACGGGCTAACGCTCGAAAGCACGCGCGACGGGGAAAAACGCGGCAGCCAGATTTCATTCATGCACGAGCATGGCTACCAGATCATGCGCGCGCTGATCGAACGTGGCGTGATCGGCGATTTTCGCGCGCCATCGACCATGCGCTTCGGCTTCACCCCGCTCTATGTCGGCTATGCCGATGTCTGGCAGGCCGTCGAAGTGCTTGAGGACATCCTGCGCACCGGTGCGTGGAAGGATGCGCGCTTCGCCATCAAGGCGGCTGTCACTTGAGATTGATGCGAGAGCTGGAATCGTGAGGCTGGCGACGACGCGCCGCGCGATGCTCACGCTCGTTGCAAGGCCATATTGCCAGGGGAGGGCGCAGGGTGTTCGAACGTCACATTGCCGATTGGGACAACGCCTATGCCAACGGCGCCAACATAGCCGGCAGCGATCGCTGGCCGGCGGCCTGGGTCGAGCCCGCGCGGGTTTTTCGCGACGTGCTTTCGACCGAGGGCCGGGCGCGGCTCGACATGGCCTATGGCCATGGCCCACGCAACCGGCTCGATCTTTTCCTGCCGGCCACCAAGCCCAAGGGGCTCGTGGTGTTCGTCCATGGCGGCTACTGGATGGCATTCGACAAGAGTTTCTGGTCGCATCTTGCCGCTGGCGCTGTTGATCGCGGCTATGCCGTGGCGATGCCGTCCTACACGCTCTGTCCGCAGATGCGCATTGGCGGCATCGTCAAGGAAGTCGGCGCGGCGATCGGCAAGGCGGCGGGGATGGTCGCAGGGCCGCTGATGCTGACCGGACACTCGGCCGGTGGCCATCTTGTTAGCCGGATGGTTACGACGACGACGCCGCTGGCGCCCGAAATTGTCCGGCGCATTCGCCATGTCGTATCGATCTCGGGTGTGCACGATTTGCGCCCGATCATGCGCACCGGCATGAACGAGACGCTGGCGATCGATGAGGCCGAGGCGCAGGCCGAAAGCCCGGTGCTGCTGCGCCCGATGGACAAGGCCCGCCTGACCTGCTGGGCCGGCGGCGGCGAGCGCGCCGAATTCCTGCGCCAGAGCGCGTTGCTGGCCAACATCTGGATCGGCCTGGGTGCCGCGACCAGTTCGGTGGTCGAGCCTGACCGGCATCATTTCAACATCATCGACGGTTTGGCCGATCCAGACCATCCGCTGACCCGGACCTTGATCTCGGAGTGAGGCAGGTTCAGCGTAGCATCAGCACGTCGCAAGCGGCGCCCGCCGCCGCGGCGGGCGTGAACGGCGCACGGACGATCAGCCCGTTGGCATCGGCCAGCATTTTCAGCATCGAGGAATCCTGGATGCTGAACGGCGTCGCCACGAGCGTGCCGGCCTCAGCGCTGACAACAGCCCGCACATAATCCTGCCTGAGATCGTTGGCCGGCATGGCAGCGCCGAGCCGTGCCTCACGCATATCCTGCTGAAAGGCGCGGCCGCCGAGCCGCGCCAGCAGCGGCTTCAGGAAGAGCTGGGTGCAGACCAGGCTCGCCACCGGATTGCCGGGCAAGCCGATGCAGCGAATGTCGCCCAGCCGCCCGAACATCAGCGGCTTGCCCGGCCGCATGGCGATCTTCCAGAAATCGAGAGTCATGCCTTGCCCGGTCAGCACGTCATGGACGAAATCGTGGTCACCGACCGAGGCACCGCCCAGCGTGACGATGACGTTCGCGCCAGCCTTCACGGCCTTTTCCACCAGCGCAGCGATCGCCTCCCTGCGGTCCGGCGCGATGCCAAGGTCGAGCACTCGCGCACGGACCGACTGTGCGGCGGCGGCGACACCATAGGCGTTGGAGGAGATGATCTGGTCGGGGCCAAGCTCGCTGCCCGGCGGCAGCAATTCGTCGCCGGTGGCGATGATGGCGACCAACGGCCTTTTGACCACGCCGACCTCGGGGTGGTTGGCCGATGCCGCCAGCGACAAGGCCGCCGGGTCGAGCAGGCGGCCTTTGTGCAGCAGGACGTCGCCTTTGGCGAAATCGAGCCCGAGGCGGCGGATGTTTCGCCCCTGCACCGTCGGCTCCGTCACTTCGACGACACCGCGGCCGAGATCGCGGACGTTCTCCTGGATGACGATGGTGTCGGCGCCTTCGGGAAGCGGCGCGCCGGTGAAGATACGGACGGCCTGCCCCTGCTGCACCGTCCCGGCAAAGCCGCTTCCGGCCGGCGCCATGCCGACCACCGAAAGCTTTGCTGGTAAGGACGCGATATCAGCCGCCCGCACGGCATAGCCGTCCATGGCGGAGGCGTTGAACGGCGGCTGAGTGCGGAGCGCCACAACCGGCTCCGCCAGCACGCGGTCGGCGGCATCCAGCAGCGCGACGCGTTCGCCCTGCAGTGCAGCTGCGCCGTCCAACAGGCGCTCGAGCGCCTCAGCAACTGGGACCAGCGCCATCAGCGGCCTGCCTCGGTGACCCCATCTTCGGTGATCTTGTAGTCGCCGGATTTGCCGCCGGTCTTTTCAACCAGCCTGATACCGGAGATGACCATGGCGCGGTCGACCGCCTTGGCCATGTCGTAGATGGTCAGGCAAGCGACCGAGACGGCGCTCAGGGCCTCCATCTCAACGCCGGTTTTGCCCGTGACGCGGGTCAATGCTGTGACCTTCAGGCCGGGCAAAGCTGCGTCCGGCTCGATATCGACAGATATCCTGGTCAGCAGCAGTGGATGGCAGAGCGGGATCAGTTCATGCGTCTTCTTGGCCGCCATGATGCCGGCGATACGCGCGGTACCGAGCACGTCGCCCTTCTTGGCATCGCCGGCGAGGATCATGTCCAGGGTCTCGGGCCGCATCGACACGAAGCCCTCCGCGACTGCCGTGCGCACCGTCTCAGCCTTGTCGCCGACATCGACCATGTTGGCTTCGCCGCGCGCGCCAAGATGGGTGAGGGCGGCCGCCATCCTCAGATCGCCTCTGCCGGCGCCTTGCCCGTCAAAAGCAGGCGCGTTGCAGCGGCCACGTCCTGTTGACGCATCAGGCTCTCACCGACCAGAAAAGTGGCGATGCCGCTCCGCTCCAGCCGGCGGCAATCGTCATGCGAAAAGATACCGCTCTCGCTGACCAGAAGGCGGTCGGCGGGCACCATCGCGACCAGCCGTTCCGAGGTCTCGAGGCTGGTTTCGAAGGTCCGGAGATTGCGGTTGTTGATACCGATCAGCCGCGACGACAGCTGCAGCGCGCGTTCCATCTCAGCCTCGTCATGCACTTCGACCAGCGCGTCCATGCCGAGCCCGAAAGCTGTCGCTTCGAGTTCTCTTGCCAACGCGTCGTCGACGCTGGCCATGATGATCAGTATGGCATCGGCGCCCCATGCCCTGGCCTCGTAGACCTGATAGGGATCGAACAGGAAATCCTTGCGCAAGGCAGGCAACTCGACGGCAGCGCGCGCATCGCTGAGGAACGCGGGCGCCCCCTGGAAAGAGGGTGCGTCGGTCAGCACCGAAAGACAGGCGGCACCGCCTTCCGCATAGGCCCTGGCCAGCGCCGGCGGATCGAAATCGGCGCGGATCAGGCCTTTGGATGGGCTAGCCTTCTTGATTTCGGCAATCAGCGCGAACCTGCCGGATTGGCGCTTTGCTTCAAGGGCGGAAAGAAAGCCGCGCGGCGCTTCGGCGTCCGTTGCCCGTGCCTTGATCTCGGCAAACGGCACTTGCGCCTTGGCCGCCGCGATCTCGTCGCGCTTGTAAGCCTCGATCTTGCGCAGGATGTCGGACATAGTTCTAACCGTTCGAAATCTCGACCAGCCTGTCGAGCACTTTCAGCGCGCGGCCGCTGTCGATGGCCTGCGCCGCCGTCACCATGCCGTCGGCAAGTGTCGTCGCCTTGCCGGCCACCACCAGCCCGGCGCCGGCATTCATCAGCACCGTGTCGCGAAAGGCGCCGGCGGCGCCGCCCAGCATGTCGCGCAGTGCCTGGGCATTGTGGGCGGCGTCGCCGCCGCGCAACTCGTCCTTGGTGTGACGCTTCAGCCCGACCGCTTCCGGGGTCAGCACAAAGCTGCGGATCTCGCCGCCGGCCAATTCGGCGACCTGCGTCTCGCCGGTGGTGGTGATCTCGTCATAACCGTCGCCATGGACGACCCAGGCATGGTCGGCACCAAGCTCCTTCAACGTTTCTGCCACCGGCATGATCCATTCGGGCAGGAACACGCCGACCATCTGCCGTCTGACACTGGCCGGATTGGAAAGCGGACCCAGCAGGTTGAAGATGGTGCGGGTGCCGAGCTCGACCCGGGTCGGGCCGACATGCTTCATCGCCGGGTGGTGCGCCGGCGCGAACATGAAGCCAACTCCGGCCTCGTGGATGCAGCGGCCGATCGTCTCCGGAGGGATGTCGATCTTGACGCCCAACGCGATCAGAACATCGGCGGCGCCGGTCAGCGAGGACAGTCCGCGATTGCCGTGCTTGGCGACGGGCACGCCGCTGCCGGCGATGACGAAGGCGGATGCGGTCGAAATGTTGACGCTGTGCGAATTGTCGCCGCCGGTGCCGACAATGTCGATGGCGCCCTCGGGGGCTTCGACGCGCAGCATCTTGGCGCGCATGGTGGCGACGGCGCCGGCGATCTCGCTGACGGTCTCACCGCGCACCCGCAATGCCATCAGGAAGCCGCCGATCTGGCCGGGGGTGGCGTCACCGGACATGATGATGTCGAAGGCCTCGCGCGCCTCCTCGAAGGAAAGAGCGCTACCGGCGGCGACCTTGGCGATGTGGATCTTCAGCGCGCTCATCTGGCCAGGGCTTGGGTTACGGCCGTCTGATCGATGCGGACGTCATATTGCGTCTGCAACTGCGCCACCAACTGGTCGAGCAGGTCGTCGGACATACCGGAGGTGAAGGATTTCTGCGCGTCCTGGGGTACTGAGTTGGCGTCGGCCCCGGCGGGCTCGAATACCTCGGCAACCTTGAACAGGATCTGTCCGTCGCCCGTGGGCGAGGGGATCAACCCGGTGCCGCCTTCGCCGACGCCGAACATCGCGGCGGCCCCTTCCTTGCCGAAATCGACGTCGTCAGCATCGCGCTTGACGCCGCGCTTGGTCTGCTTTTCGAGCTTGAGCTCACCGGCGATCACCTCGAGCGTGGCGCCGGCCTTGAGACGCTTCTCGAGCTCTTGTGCCTTTGCGGTAAGCCGTTTGGTAGTCTCCGCCGCGGTCCAGTCGGCCACGACCTTCTGGCGGACTTCGTCCAGCGTGCGGTCGCGGGCCGGCGTGATCGCGCTCACGTCGTAGAAGACGAAGCCGTTATCGGCGGTGGTGAGGCCTTCATTGTCGGTTCCGGGTTCGGATTCGAACACCGCCTTGATGAGCGCCGGCGATTCCGGCAGGTCTTTGACGATGCTTTCATCCGGCCTTCGGCCGGTGCGGTCGATGGCGTCGATGGTAACGACCTTCAGCTTCAATTTGGCAGCTGCCTCAGCGAGCGAACTGCCGGAGGCGCGCGTATCCTCGTAATTGTCGTGCACGTCCAGCAAGATGCGGCTTGCCTCGCCCAGTGCCAGATCCTTGCGGATCTGCTCGGACACTTCGGCCAGCGGCTTCACCACTTCGGGCTTGACCTCGGTGACGCGCAGCAGAACGGGGCCAAAGGCGCCCTGTACGACCGGGCTGACTTCATTGGCGTTGAGCTTGAAGGCAGCATCGGCAACCGCCTTGTCAGCGATCTTGTCCTTGGCCAGCGTGCCGAGCAGGGTGTCGGCCGGCGTCTTGCCTTCGGCGGCGACGATCTTGTCGAAGGTCGCGCCGGTCCTGAGCGAATCGAGCGCCGCCTTGGCAGCATCAGGCGTCTTGAACACAAGCTGCTCGATGGTGCGCATCTCGGGCGTGGTGTAGCGCGCCTTGTTCTTGTTGTAGTCGTCGCTGACCTGTTGATCGGTCACTGCGCTCAAATCCATGATGTCTTCCGGTTCGAGCCTGACATAGGAGAACTTACGGTATTCGGGCGCGGCGTAGGTTTTCTTGTTCTCCCCGAAATAGGCCGAAAGCACGCTGTCGGACGGCGCTTCTATCGGTTCGACCAGCGATTTCGGCAAGGTCAGGTAGTCGATTGTGCGATCTTCGCCGCGATAGAGCGCGACCGCCTTGAAGAATGTATCCGGGGCTTTGAGGCCATCCGAAACCGCCTCGACGATCTGCTGGCGGACCGCCACCTGGGCGCGGTTTTTCAGATAGTCCTCCGGCCGCATGCCGATCTGCCGGAGCAGGTACTCGAAGGTTCGCCTGTCGAAGGTTCCGCCAGGCCCTTTGAACGCCGGGTCTTCGCGGGTCAGTTCGGCCAGCCGGTCCTTGGACAGGCCGAGGCCGAGCTTGCGGGCCTGCTCGTCGAGGACGGCGCCCGAGACGAGTTGCGCCAGCACCTGGTTGTCGATGCCGAGCGCCGTCGCCTGCTCACGGCTGATGCGCTGGCCGAATTGCTGCGACATTACGCTGAGCTGGCGATCGTAGGCGAGGCGGTATTCGTTGATCGAGACCTTGGTGCCTCCGGCCGTAATCACGGCGTCATGGCCGGCAAGACCGCCCATCAGCCGCCCCGAGATGCCCCAGACGGCGAAGCTCAACACCAACAATGACAGCAGCAGTTTCGCGACCCAGGTCCCCGCCGCGCTTCTCAACATACCAAGCATGAGTACTTCCGATTTTTGCGCATTTCGCATGCGCCGAGTCTGAAACAAGCGCAATAGCGCCCTTCCTGCTCACTGTCGATTGCTTTGTGGCCTGATTTTGATAGTGAGAGCCAGCTGGAAATTGCCCGGAGAAACAAATCCCATGACGCCTGGAATCCGCCCGCTCGTCGCCGGCAACTGGAAAATGAACGGGACCAGCGCCTCGCTCAACGAGCTCAGGATGATCGGCAACGGCTTCATGAGCGGGCTCGACGCCGAGACCGAAGCCGTGGTCTGCGTGCCGGCGACCTTGCTTGCGCACGCCGCCGAGATTCTGTCGCGCACGCCGGTCCGGGCCGGTGGTGAGGATTGCCACACCGAGGAAAGCGGCGCCTATACCGGCTGTATTTCGGCGGAGATGCTGAAGGATGCAGGCGCCAGCCATGTCATCGTCGGCCATTCCGAATGCCGTGCTGATCGCAAGGAGAACGATGCCATAGTGCAGGCCAAGGCCTCCGCCGCATGGCGCGCCGGGCTGGTGGCTATCATCTGCATTGGTGAGACAAGAGCCGAACGCGAAGCAGGAGCCACGCTTGACGTGCTGTCGCGCCAGGTTGCGGGCTCGGTACCGCCAAACGCCACGGCGTCCAACAGCGTCATTGCCTATGAGCCGGTATGGGCGATCGGCACCGGCTTGACCCCGACCGCCGCCGACGTCGCCGAGGCGCATGCGCATATCCGTGAAGAACTGGCGCGGAAGCTTGGCAATACGGCGGCCAAGATGCGCATTCTCTACGGCGGCTCGGTCAAGCCGTCCAACGCCGTCGAGTTGCTCGGCGTCAGGAATGTCGACGGCGCGCTGGTCGGCGGCGCCAGCCTGAAGGCAGCGGACTTCCTCGGCATCGCGGAAGCCTATCGAAACATCGCTTGATACCGGGACTGCTTGCTGGATTTGAGCGGACGGCCGGCGCCGGAATCGTTGCAAAGGACGCATTGCTTCCCATATTCCGGCCACGGGCTTGGAAATGCCGTCAAAGCATTGTATTGAGCCGCCTCCAAATCAGCGGCCGCACAAGGCCTTGCCAGGATAAATTATGGAAACCGTACTGATCGTCGTCCACCTCATGGTCGTGCTCGCGCTTGTCGGCGTGGTGCTGCTGCAGCGCTCCGAAGGCGGCGGTCTCGGCATCGGCGGCGGATCGGGCTTCATGACCGCGCGTGGCGCCGCCAATGCGCTGACGCGGGCGACAGCGATCCTGGCCGCGGCTTTCTTCGTCACTTCGCTGACACTGTCGATCGTCGCGCGCTATGGCGAGAAGCCGATCGACATTCTCGATCGCGTCCCGGCGACCTCGGACGGGGCAGGCAAGGGCGTACTCAACCAATTGCCCGGCACCACGACGCCGCCTTCAGGCAACACGGCGCCGACCCCGCCGTCCGGCAATGGCGCGGCAACGACGCCTCCGGCAACAGCTCCGGCGACGCCGCCAGCGACAAACGGCGCCACCGCGCCGGCCACGCCGCAGGTCCCCAACCAGTAATCGGGCATCTGATGCCGCGATCTGTTGTCGTTTGAACACAGTCGCGGCAAATGCCGCACGATCACGAAGATTCGACCGCGCCCTACGCTTGAGGCGCTTCCGGCTAATCGATTATACATTGCACGCGGCATTTTCGGCGTCCTTGGGGGGCGCCGGGCGACGCCGTGGGCAACAAGCATTGAACGATCGGATCTTCCCCATGCAGCTTCGCAGCTTCATTTTTGCCGGCCTTTGTGCCGTGCTCAGCCTAGGTGCGCCCGCTTATGCGGCTATGCCGACGGCAAATTCGGCTCATAAAGCCGCGACAACAACTGACGTCGTCAACGTCGCTGCCAAAAGCGATGCGGCGCAATTGAAGCTTCTCAAGAAGAAGAAAGATCCGACGCCGGACGACCTTGCGCAGATCCGCAAGATCGAAGCCAAGATCGCAGCCGACAAGGAAGCCGCTCGCGCCAAGGCACTCGAAGCCAGGAAGCTGGCGATGCGCGAGGCGGCGAAAGCCAAGGCCGATGCGGAACGGCAGGCATTCCTTGCCAAGGAGAGCCAGCCGGTCGCGGCGGTCAAGGTGGCTAATGCCAAGCCGGCCAAGAAGAAGACCGTCAACATCATCGAACCGATCGCACCCATCGCGCCGATCCAGTCGGCCGAGCCGATCCCGGCCGAGGCCATGAACGTTGCGCTGACCGGCAACAATGGCGAATTGCGCAGCGAACCGGTCGGGCAGAAGCCGCAGAGCGTCGGGCTGTTCGCGGGACTGTTCGGCGGCACATCGTCTTCATCGATGTCGCTGCTTCCTGAGACGCGCGCGCTCGACGCCGCGCTCGAAAGGAAGCAGGCCAAGCGCCAGTTCAAGGTCAAGCCGGAATTCGTGCCGCAGGAGGTCGAATTCACCGGCTACAACCCCGGCACCATCGTCATCGATACCAGCGCCCGCCGTCTCTACCTCGTCGAATCATCGTCAACCGCCCGCCGTTATGCCATTGCGGTCGGCCGCGAAGGCCTGCAGTTCAAGGGGACGGTTGCCGTCGGCGACAAGCAGGAATGGCCGCGCTGGATTCCGACGCTGGATATGCAAAAGCGCGAACCCAAGCATTATGGGCAGTACAAGGACGGTATGCCCGGCGGCGGCGACAATCCGCTCGGTGCGCGCGCCATCTATCTCTACGATGGCAAGAAGGATACCCATCTGCGCATCCACGGTACCATTGCACCGCAGTCGATCGGAACCAGCGCCTCCAATGGCTGCTTCCGCATGATCAACGAGCACGTCATGGATCTCTATCGCCGGGTGAAAGTAGGCACCAAGGTCGTCATCATCTGACGCCTCGACAGATCGTGCCAAAAGGGCCGGCCTCGCCGGCCCTTTTGTTTTGATACGCCAATGACCAGAGCGCCTTCTTGGGAAAAAGCCTTCGCGGCGGTTTTTTCTCTGGCGGAATCAATTCGGCCGCGTTAAGCGATGACTCCCATGGCGCGATATGTATTCATCACAGGCGGCGTGGTTTCCTCACTTGGAAAAGGCATTGCTGCAGCGGCCCTTGGGGCTCTCTTGCAGGCGCGGGGCTATCGCGCACGCATCAAAAAGCTCGATCCCTATCTCAATGTCGATCCCGGCACGATGTCGCCCTACCAGCACGGCGAAGTCTTCGTGACCGACGACGGCGCCGAGACCGATCTCGATCTTGGCCATTATGAGCGCTTCACAGGCCGCTCGGCCAACCAGCAGGACAACATCACCACCGGCCGCATCTACAAGAACATCATCGAGCGCGAGCGGCGCGGCGACTATCTTGGCGCCACCGTGCAGGTCATTCCGCACGTCACCGACGAGATCAAGAACTTCGTCCTCAACGGCAATGACGACTACGATTTCGTGCTGTGCGAGATCGGTGGCACCGTCGGCGACATCGAGGCGATGCCGTTCCTGGAGGCGATCCGCCAGCTCGGTAACGACCTGCCGCGCAACAACGCCGTCTACGTCCACCTGACCTTGATGCCTTACATTCCGACGGCGGGCGAACTGAAGACCAAGCCGACACAGCATTCGGTCAAGGAGTTGCGCGGCATCGGCATTGCGCCTGATATCCTGCTGGTCCGCGCCGACCGGCCGATCCCCAAGGAAGAGCGCAGAAAACTGTCGCTGTTCTGCAACGTGCGAGAAAGCGCCGTCATCCAGGCGCTCGACGTGCCGCATATCTACGACGTGCCGATGGCCTATCACAATGAAGGGCTGGATTCGGAAGTGCTGGCCGCCTTCGGCATCGATCCGGCGCCGAAGCCGCGCATGGAACGATGGCAAGCGGTGTCCAACCGCATCCACAATCCGGAAGGCGAGGTGACTATCGCCGTCGTCGGCAAATATACCGGCCTCAAGGATGCCTACAAATCGCTGATCGAGGCGCTGTCGCATGGCGGCCTCGCCAACCGGGTCAAGGTCAAGCTCGACTGGATCGAAAGCGAGATATTCGAGAAGGAAGACCCGGCGCCGTGGCTGGAAAAGGTCCATGGCATTCTCGTCCCCGGCGGTTTTGGCGAGCGCGGCTCGGAGGGCAAGATCCTGGCGGCGAAGTTCGCGCGCGAGCGCAAGGTGCCATATTTCGGCATCTGCTTCGGCATGCAGATGGCCTGCATCGAGGCGGCTCGTTCGCTGGCCGGCGTCGAGCACGCATCATCGACCGAGTTCGGTCCAACCGAGGAGCCGGTCGTCGGCTTGATGACCGAATGGCTGAAGGGCAACATGCTGGAAAAGCGCAGGGAAACCGGCGACCTCGGCGGCACCATGCGGCTCGGTGCCTACCAGGCCGACCTCGCCAAGGGATCGAAGATCGCCGAGATCTATGGCGATACGCAGATTTCCGAACGCCATCGCCACCGCTATGAGGTCAATGTCGACTACAAGGAGCGGCTCGAGGATTGCGGCCTGGTGTTTGCCGGCATGTCGCCGGATGGCGTGCTGCCGGAAACGGTCGAATATCCCGACCATCCCTGGTTCATCGGCGTGCAGTATCATCCCGAGTTGAAAAGCCGGCCGCTCGATCCGCACCCGCTGTTTGCCAGCTTCATCGAGGCGGCGGTAGAGCAGTCGCGGCTGGTCTAGATTAGCCGCCGATGCGAACTTACGTCGCGCTGCTCTACAGCATCATCCTGGGCGAGGGGCGGCGGGTCGTCATGTCCGATCTCAAGGCGATGGCCGAAGGCCTGGGCCTGAACAACCCGCGCACACTGGTGGCGACCGGCAATCTGGTCTTCGAGGCGCAGGAGACAGAACTCGCGGCGTTGGAGCAGCGGTTGGAGGCGGCGTTCGCAAAGACTTTTGGCCGCCATGTCGACATCATCGTGCGCCGCGCCGACGGCTGGCTGAGGCTGGCGGCCGGCAATCCGTTCCCAGCCGAATCGGCTAAAGCCGCGGACCAGGTGGCGGTGCGCGTGATGCGGGCGCCTGTTTCCCCCGATGCGGTCTCTGCGCTGCAGGCCTATATCGGCAGGAATGAAAAGCTGCAGGCGGTCGGCGGCGACATCTGGATCGTCTTTTCGCGCGAGACGCCGAGTTCGCGGCTGCTTGCGGCGGTGAGCCACAAACGCCTCGGCATCGGCACGTCGCGCAACTGGAACACCGTGCGCCGCCTGGCCGAGATGGTTGCAGAATGAACGGGGCGGCTTGCGCCGCCCCGAATCCGTTTAGGCCTTGGCCATCTTGGCCCAGGCGCCGAGTGCCATCGTACGCAGCACGTAATAGATGACGCCGGCAATTGCCACGCCGAAAAACCAGCCATAGACGCCCCACCAGGACGGCAGCAGGCTGGTGAAGTTGGGCAGGATCGACGAGAAGACCGCGCCAATACCGGCGGCGATGAAGGCATTGACATGCCAGCCGCCCTGGAAGCGGAATTCGCCATTCTCCCTGTAGAGCGCCTCGACATCGACCTCGCCCTTCCGGATCAGGTAGTAGTCGACCATCATCACGCCGAAGATCGGCCCCATCGTCGCGCCAATGATGTTGACGAAGGAGGCGGCACTGCCTTCCCAGGGCGCGAAGGGATAGAGCACCAGCGCGATCAGCGCCGCGATGTAGCCGCCCTTCTTGAAGTCGATCTGACGTGGAAAGACGTTGGAGAAGTCGAAGGCCGGCGACACGAAGTTTGCCACCACATTGATGCCAAGCGTCGCTACGGCAAAGGTCAGGGCCGCGAGCGCCGCCAGGAACCAGCTGTCGAATTTCGCCGAGATCTGGTCAGGATGCAGCAGCACCTCGCCATAGACGTCGAAGGCGGCGATCGTGGTGACGCCGGCGACCAGCGAGAACAGGATGAGATTGACCGGCAGGCCCCAGATGTTGCCCTTGCGCAGCGATGCCTTGTCCGGCGCATAACGGGCGAAATCGCAGAAGTTGAGGTAGAGCGCTGAGAAATAGGTCACCCAGATCGCCGCCACAGCAAACAGCGAGGTCCAGGAGCCCGGCGTGCCCGGCACGCCCGCGTCCTTGGTCTTTTCCAGCAGCACATCCATCGGGATGTCGCTGGTGAAGGCGAAGGTGCCTGCCTTGATGCAAAGATAGATCGCCAGGATCAGCATCATCACCCACACCGCCGGTCCGGCCCAATCCTGGAAGCGGCGCACCGTTTCCATGCCCCTCTGGATGATCAGGAGCTGCAGCGCCCAGATGACGGCGAAGCAGATCACCTCGAGCCCGGAGTGGCCGAGGAAATGTGTGCTCTGGTTGAAGTCGGCGAACCATTGCGAGCGGATCAGCAGGGCTACGATCGCGCCGGAGGCCGCCGCCGTCTGCGCGCCGTACCAGAAGCAGGCGACGATGGCACGCACCAGCGCCGGTATGTTGGCGCCCCAGATGCCGAAGGAGGCGCGCGCCAGGACCGGGTAGGGCACCCCGGTCTTCACGCCGGCATAGCCGACCATGTTCATCAACGCATAGATGATCAGCGAACCGATACCGATGGCGATGATGAAGTTGACGAAGCCGCCGCAGAACAGGAACAGGCTGGCAGCGAGATAGTAGCCCCACAGGCTGTGGACGTCCGACGTCCAGACGTTGAAGATCGAGAACGGTCCCCAGTTTCGAACCTTCGCCGGAGCGAGATCCTCATTGTACAGGTCCGGTGATGCGCCTTGTATGGTCATAGAGATGTCCTCCCCTTGTTACCGCACGCGCCTCCACGCGTGGCACGCAGGTTAAGCCTGACGCAGGGGAACCGGCAAGCAGACGATCTGCCGGCTTTGGGCTTAAAGATATTCAATGAGAAACGCGCTTATCGACCGGACGCTGCCGTGGCTGCGATATTGAGCTTCGCCCTTGATTCGGTCTCTGCCTTGTTGTCGGCCGGTCGAGCACCGGAGACCGGCGAGACTTCGAAATTGGCCCCGAGCCAGGCTATTGCGCCGGTCACGCCATCGAGGACATAGGTTGCGGCCGTCGGTCCGTTCGGCTTCACGCGGATCGAGATGCCGCCAATTTCGTTGATGGCCTCGAAACCGTGTTCGTCCGATGTGTCGTCTCCGAGGAATATCGGCCGCCGGCCGACAAAGGGCGGAATGTCCATGAAACGCCGGATGGCAGCACCTTTGACGGCTTCCAGAGGCATGAGCTCGACGCCGGCGTTTCCGGGAAGCACCCGATAACCCTTCGGAAGCCGGGCCAATGCCTGTTCGATCAACTGGATTGCCGGCGCAAGCAGTTGCGGCGCTGCTCTTGTATGGACGGCAAGGACCGGACCCTTGCGCTCGACATAGACCTTGCCGCTGCCCAGTTCGGCCTCGATCTCGTCGGCAAGGGCGGCGATGTCGGCAGGCGCGTCGGCGGCATCGATCGGACCCGTCGGCGTCAGCCGGTGCTCCAGCCCATAGAGGCCGGCGATCCTCAGCTTCAGCGGGTGGAACAGCTTGTCCACAGCGGGGATCGAGCGGCCGGTGATGAAGGCGACCGCACCATCCAGCCGCTGCTCGATGTGCCCAAGCAGATTGCGCAATTCCTCGCCGACCGACACCGCGTCGGGATGGGCAGCGTGTTCCAGCAGGGTTCCGTCGATGTCGAGGAAGAGCGCCCATTGCCCTTCCGGCAGGTCCGGCGCCGGCGGTTGTTCAATGCTTTTCACGACGCTGCCTTCCGTGCCCGCTCGAACATCGAGATGACGTTGTTGGTGTTCGACGGCGGGCGCTCGCCAGTTCCGGTCACCCTGTCGAGATCGCCGCGTTTGCGCAGGCGCGCGGCATCCAGCAACATGCTGCCGGCCCAGCGGTAGACATTATTGTCGCGGACCATCTCGCGCATCGGCCGCAAACGCTCGCGCTGCTCTTCCGGCGTCATCGTCAGCGCCTGCAACAGCGCCTCGCTCATCATGGCTGCATCGTAGGGGTTGACGATCAGTGCCTCCAGCAATTCGCGCGAGGCGCCGGCGAAGGTGCTGAGCAAAAGCACGCCCTGTTCGTCGTCGCGCGCCGCGACGAATTCCTTGGCGACAAGGTTCATGCCGTCATGCAGGCTGGTGACCATGCAGATGTCGGCGGCGCGATAGACCTCGTAGACCTGCTCCTGCCGATGATGTTCGGCGACCATCAGGATAGGGCTGTATGTCTCGCTGCCATAGCGCCGGTTGAGCTCCTCGGCACAGCGGCGGCATTCGTCATGGAGTTGCTGGTAGGCCGGCAATGTCCCCCGGCTCGGCGCCGCGATCTGCAGGAAAACCACCTTGCCTATCCATTCGGGATATCTGGTGAACAATTCGTCCAAGGCATGGAAGCGATCGAGAATGCCTTTCGTGTAGTCGAGGCGCTCGACGCCAACGCATAGTTTGGTCTCCGCAGACAGGCCGAATCTATCGCGGACACGGGCGCGGCACTCCTCGACAGACGGCAAACTTGCCAGCAATTGGGCCGGCCATTCTATGGAAATGGGATAGGCGTGGACCAACGTGGTCTGTCCGCCATAGGAGATCGCCGCGTCGGCCCGTTCTATGCGGCTCTCCAGAAAGCGGTCGACACTTTCGGTGAAGTTGTTGGCATGGAACTGGGTATGAAAGCCGATGATCGAACTGCCGAGCAATCCCTCCAGGATCCGCTCACGCCACGGACAGATGCTGAACACTTCCGAATTGGGCCACGGGATGTGCCAGAAGGTGATGATGATGGCGTCCGGCAGGCGCTGGCGGATCATGCGCGGCAGCAGCGCGAAGTGGTAGTCCTGCACCAGCACGATCGGCCGCTCGTTGCGTGCTTCGGCAACCACCGTATCGGCGAACTTGCGGTTGACGGCCTCGTAGGCGTCCCAGTCCGAGGCGCGAAAGATCGGGCGGGTGAAGGCGATATGGCAAAGCGGCCATAGGCCCTCATTGGCGAAGCCCAGATAATAGCCCTGATATTCCTCCTCCGTCAGCCAGACCCTGCGCAGCGTGTAGGACGGATTGCCTGGCGGCACTTGCACCCGGTCGTCCTTGTCGACCGTGAGACGGTCTGCCGTTCCGCCGCCATAGGCGATCCAGGTTCCGGCACAGGCGCGAGTGATGGGCTCGAGTGCCGAAACCAGCCCGCTGGCCGGCACCAGAAGTTGGACCCCGTCATCCTTGATGTTGTGGATGTAAGGTTCGCGGTTGGACACGACGATGACCTGTGCGTCCGGCAGGTCGTCGGCCAGGATCTTACGCAATGTGTCGGGCGACCATGTGACCAGCGCCGCGTCGGCCGACTGGCCGTTCTTTTCGAACTCGCGCAGCACCTTGCGTGCCGCTTCCGATGCGACATCCTCGCTCGGCGTGTATGCGGCCGCCGTTGCGCGGCCGCGGCGCTGGCGGGATATCGATAGGAGAATGGCAAAAGCGGAAAAGCCAAAACTTGCAATCAGCAAAACCCAGAGCAGGTCTACAGTATAATCTGACATGGAATGTGATCTCGCCTCCGGCCGCCGATAGCCGTTTTTATTGGTTTTTCTGGTTCGCTGCCGTGCGACAACAACAGTTCCCACGCCGCCCATTTTTGCAACGCACAAAGAGGCTATCGGTTCCGGACGATTGCGGTGCCGCGCGTCGTTTTCGATGCGCCGCTGCGAGGCGGCGTCAGGTGCGCACGATGAGCGGTACCATCCCCTCATACCGATCGGCGAGAAAGGCGACGACCCGATCGCCGACACGCTGGAATGTGAGGTCGACCACCGCCGAGCCGACACCCAGATGCCGCAGTGTCAGCGTGTCGATGCCGATCGGCAGCCTCGGGCGGGTGACCCGGATTTCACCGTCCCAGCCATCGATTTCCAGGCCAAGGCAGGCCTGCATCAACATGAAGGCCGATCCCGCCGACCAGGCCTGCGGCAGGCACGCGACGGGATAGGCGATCGGCGCTTCGCCCGGCGACCTGGTAAAACCGCAGAACAGTTCCGGCAGCCGCATGTTGAAATGGACAGCCGACTCGAACGTGCCGCTCATCAGCCGCACCACGCTGTCGCGTACGCCATAACGTGCCAGGCCGGCACCGCACATGGCAGTGTCGTGCGGCCAGATCGAACCGTTGTGGTAAGACATGGGATTGAAGAATATCGCATCGTCGGCCAGCGTCCTGACGCCCCAACCCGAGTGGAACGACGCCGAGAGCAGCTGATCGGCGACCAACTGCGCCCGTTCCGGCTCGGGCAGCCCGACATAGAGGAGATGGCCGGCATTCGACGTCCGTACCTTGCAGACCTCGCCGGCACCGTCGATCGCCATGGCGTAGAAATTGAGATCGTCCATCCAGAAATGGCGTTCGACCGCGGTGCGCGTGGTTTCGGCGCGTTCGTCCCAATGATCGGCCTTGTCGTCCTCGCCACGGCGGCGGGCGAGCGCTGCCAGCCCACGGAACGCGGCAAAGACATAGCCTTGCACCTCCACCAGGGCGATCGGCCCCTTGGGCATGCGGCCATCGGCATGGAAGACCGAATCGAAGCTGTCTTTCCAGCCCTGGTTGGCGAGGCCGGACTCGGCGCCGCGCTGATAGGTAACGAACCCGGTCGCGCGGCTTATCTCTTCGGTCCATTCGGCCGCAGCACAGAGCGATGGCCACAGGCTGTCGATGAACGCCATGTCGCCGGTACGATCCGCATAGGCACAAGCGAGATGAATGTAGAGCGGCGTGGTGTCGACACCGCCGTAATAGCGGCCAAACGGGAGCTCCCGCAGTGCCGCCATCTCGCCCTTGCGGGTCTCGTGCATGATCTTGCCCGGCTGCGAATCGCTGAACGGCGACGTTTCGGTTGCCTGATGCTGGGCGAGAAAGGCGAGCACGCCGCGCGCCAGCCCGGGATTCAACCACAGCATCTGCAGTGCGGAGATCACCCCGTCGCGGCCAAACGCCGTCGAGAACCAGGGTATGCCGGCATAGGGGTAAGGTCCGGTTGCAAGCTCGGTGGTCAGCAACGCCACGTCCGCGCGCGCGCGCTCGATCCAGTCGTTGAAGACGCGGCCAGAGCTGTGCACCGTCGCGCCGTGGCGGCGTTTGGCGCGCATGCCGAAGCGAGCGCGGGCGGCGGCAGCCCGAAAACGGTCGCGGTCGGGTGTCTCCGCCACTTCCGGGCCGACTTCGATATAGAGGACCTCGCTGCTGCGCTTAGTCACCGCAATCAGGAAATCCGCACGGTTGGTGGTCAAATTGTCCGGGGCTTGCGAGAACGAGATCGCCGACAGGCGCACAAGCTGGTCCAGCCCGTCATATCGAAGCACCACGGACGTCGGACTGGTCTCGGCGGCATGGGCTATCCCGCGCTTGGGCCGGGTCGAGCCGCGCACCTCGAACATGTCACGGAAATCTGCTGCGAAATGCAAGGAAACCCGAATGGCCGACGATTCCTGGCTGTAGTTGGAAAGGGTGATGCGCTCGAACAGCCGGTCCTGCCAAAGCAGCCTGACGCGTTCTATGTGGATCGCGCCCTGCGGAATATCCCGGCCACCGACACTCTGAATCGGCAGATTGGTCAGGTTCGAGGTGAAAAGCACATTGTCCTGGCTGAGCGATGCGCCGAGCAGCGACATTTGCCGGCCACCGACCGTCAACCGAAATTCCGAAAGCACACGCGTGTCGTCTCGGAAAAAGCCGTCGCCGGCGCCGCGGATGTCGCCATAGGCGTCGGCCACCGCGAAGCAGTCGCCTTGCTTGAGGGCGAACAGCCGGTGCGGCTCCCGAGGCGCGACCTCGTCGAGAGAGGCAAGGGCTACGGCGGGATCAAGCTTACGCTCGTCGAGTTGATTCATTCGTCACAAACTCTGTCGTTTCGTTCTCAACTTCCACAATGACGCCGATCAGGACGCTCTCGCTTCACCGGGAGCACCGATCAGGTGCGCATAGGCTGCCACATAGTCGTGGGCCATTCTCGTGGCAGAAAAACGGTTCTCGAATACGGCTCTCACCTGACGCCTGTCGAGGCGTAGCAATTCCGGTATCGAGGCGACCGCAGCGTCGACTGTATCGACAAGGAAACCGGTCACGCCGTGGTCGATGATCTCCGGCAGGGCACCGCAATTCCAGGCGATTACCGGCGTGCCGCAGGCCATCGCCTCTATCGCGGCAAGGCCGAACGGCTCCGGCCAATCGATCGGAAACAGCAGGCCGGCCGCCTTGCCGAGGAATTCCGCCTTTCTGTCCTCTTCGATCTCGCCGATATAATCGACACGGTCGCCGTCGATCAGCGGCTCGACAGTGTCGTGGAAAAACGCGCGGTCGTCATCGCCGATCTTTGCGGCAAGCTTCAGTTTCAGCCCGGAGCGCAAGGCGATCTCGATGGCACGATCGGGGCGCTTGTCGCGCGACAGCCGGCCCAGGAACGCCAGATACGGCTCGTCCGCATCCGTCTCGAAAGTCGGCTCGTAGATATCGATCGGCAGCCCGTGATGGATGGTCGCCAGCCAATTGGCCTTGGCGAGCCCGGCTCTCTGGCTGCGGGAAATCGAGATCATCGGAAAGCGCGGAAAACGTTCGTAGGCCGGCGCCAGATCGACATAGTCGAGCCTGCCATGCGGTGTTGTCACCGTCCGGTCGGGCATGTGTTCGAAGAAAGGAAAATGCAGGAAGTGGCTGAGATGGAAGTGGATGACGTCGAACTGCTGCGCACGGTTCCTCACCTCGGCAAGCATAGAGAGATGTGCCGCGGTTTCGGATTTGTGGGGGCGCGGATCGAGACGCAGCGCACGCTCGCGACACGCCACCAATTTCGCCGACGTTTTGGTATCGCCGCTGGCGAACAGGGTCACGTCATGGCCAAGCTCGACCAATCCTTCGGTCAGATAGGAGACGATGCGCTCCGTCCCTCCATAGAACCGGGGTGGCACGGATTCATGGAGCGGCGCCACATGGGCTATTCTCATGTTTTGGCATTTCCCTCAAAAAGACTGCTCGTGGGATCGAAATGCATCAGTCGCGCTAACGTTCCCGTACAACGGCAAGATGTCGCGCAATTGGGACTGCCGGAGCTTGCCGTCCAGCCAACATTTTTCATGGCAAGCCTCTTTTGCCGGGAACCAAAGGGCCAGTTCGCGAGTTTAGTGGGGTTCGATCGTACGCATCCGGTCGACGGGGAGGAAACGATGGACCGCTTGCAATTCTTTTCGCCCGTGCGGATTTTGCGCGGACAGGGACAGCCTGTGGAGGAGATCGACAGCGTTGCCGAAGCGATGGCATTCCTGCGAAAATGGCCGGCCGGGCGGCGCGGGCCGGTTTACCAATGTGCGGTGAATTGCTGTGCTGCGGCCATGGCCGGCCGGATGTCGGCCGAGGAAGCGAGAAAGGCTTTTGCCGGCTTCGCCCGGATCACCCGCCTGCTCGAGGGCGATCGGCCGTTGCCGGTGAGCGGCGAGGATCGGCATCGCGCGGATGCGCTGCGACGATAGCGCCAGCTGTCGCTAACCCTCAAAACAAGATATCATTCAGCCGGAACGCCCGATCGGCGACCGACTCGCTTTCGCGAACAGTCGTTTGAACTGGGCTACAGCACCGTTCTCGGCGATGTAATCGCAATAGGCGGCGTAATCGGGGTCGCGTGACAGATGGCGTTCCTCGGTGATGGCGCGAAGTGCATAGACGGCGTTGAGCCCGAGCAGGATGGCGGAGTGCCGCAGCGCTTCAGCGGGTCCCGTAGCGGTGAGGAAAGGGACGGAGACCAGCCACCAGGAGAGGTTTTTCGAAACATAGGCGGGGTGCTTGATCCAGCGATACGGTCCGCAGGTGATGATTCCGCGGTTGGTGAGATTGGAAAATCTCAGGCCAAAGCTCACGGTGGACCAGACAAAAATCAAGACGCAGAAGACGATCGCCGATCCCCAGAAAACCTGGAGCGCCGGTGTGGGCATCACCGCCGTCCAGTTGGCGCCCGTTTCGTAATTCAGGTAGGCACGGGTGGCGGCATTCATGGGTTCATAACAGGCAAGACAAACCAGCCAGCCGAACACAGTGGGCTCGACGGTGCGGATATGGTTGTCGAGGACGCGCAGCGTGAAAATGTAGCCGACGACCGCGACAAGGACATCCACCATGAACAGGAGATCGATTGCAAAAGCGTGCCAGCGCATGATGTCGAATTGATACGGTTGTTCCAGTCCGGCCAGGATCGAACCTAGCGCGGAGCACAGATAGACGAACATCAGCGGCAGGAAGAAGCCTTTGACGATCCAGCCCCGCACATGCTGGCGTATCTGCTCAGTCCTTTGCGGCACGGCGCCGCCGAGGACGAATGCACCGATTTCGGCATATGAATCTTCCGGATCGGTTTGCCGGCGATCGACATAAGCAACATAAAACGGCGCGGTGACGAGCAGCGCCGGCAAGGTGTCGTAGAGAGCTGCCCAGTAGGGGGCGTAAAACTCACGCCGGTATTCCGGCAATATCCAGTAGACTGCGGCAATCGTCGTGAGCGTGACGATGAAGCCGATGAGTTTGCGCATGACGCGCTCGACTTCAAGCGCTCGCATCGGCTTTGCCTGCAATCCCGTTGAACGCCTTCGAAACGTCTGGAAATAGGCCGTGTCGACCGCGATCATCGCTGCCGCGGTAGCTGCAATGACAGTCATGGCCTGCAAATGCACAGGCCAGCTTTTGTCGACGAGCACCCCGACGGCCAGCGCAAGACCAAGCAGTCCTGCAAGGCCGGTGAGGGGCGCGGTCGCGGATTTCGGTTGGAGCGTCAAGCTACTACTCCCGTTGTCGTGAGGGTTTGATCGTCGTGGGCGGCCGGCACGGGTCACGTGGTGTGCCCACCCGCCGCCGCTGGAGCCACTTGAGCAGCTGCTACACTCCACCGCTGCCGTTGGATCCGCCGCTGCTTGTTCCGTCATTGCCGCCGCTTGAACCACTGCTGCCACTCGAACCGCTGCTGCCGCTTGAACCACTGGTGCCGCTCGAGCCGCTGGTGCCGCTCGAGCCGCTGCTGCCACTCGAACCACTGCTGCCACTCGAACCACTGCTGCCACTCGAACCACTGCTGCCGCTTGAGCTGCTGGTGCCGCTCGAACCACTGCTGCCGCTTGAGCTGCTGGTGCCGCTCGAACCACTACTGCCGCCTGAACTGCTGGTGCCGCTCGAACCGCCGATGGGCCCCTTGTTGGCGTTGCGCGGGGAGGGATAGTTGTTAGCGCCCTCGCTTACATTTTCGCAGGTGCACTTGCGCTGATATTTGGTGCCGAAAGCACTGCGTTCATTGCTCGCCTTCTGGCAGACCACCCTATGGCAAATCAAAGTCGCTTCGGTTGTCTCGGGGGTAAGGCCTGTGATGACTATTGCGGTTGTCGTGGCCGCCATGCCCATGATTGTGAACCGGAGTAAATTCCGAAAATTTTGCATAGATACCTCGCTTTCTGACGCCTCGCTTCTCGGGCTTTCGCCCAAGCTTCCTCATTGTCGAGCGCGTGTTTACAACAAGGCCGCATACGGATCGCTTACGCCTCAGCGGTCGGGCTCAGGGGCGGCGTAAAAACGTTGGACAAAGCGCAGACAATGGTGCCGCATTGCGGTATTTCGATCAGAAAAAGACCAAAGATGCGCTTTTCGGGGGAAACAGATAATGTCGAAACGGCTTAGACTGGTGTTGGGAACGGCCGGCGCAATTGCCGTCGCCATCGTCTGGGGGATCATCGCCACGTCGATGGGGCTGCCATCGATCCTGATAACCATAGGAGCGGTCGCGATCGGCGCCGGCATCTACAGCTATCAAAGCCGGAGCTGATCCGGCATCCGGCGACGGCGGCTTAGCCCAAAAAATCCCACAGTCCCGGACTGCCCGCGGCAATGTTCAGTGTACGAAAATTACCAACGGGAGCGTCCTGTGGAACGTGTGGCCTCTCGAAGCTATTGTGGTGGCGGTCCGAGACACCCCCGCCTCGGGCCGTTGGCTCACCCAGCCGAGTGGTCCGCTGCTACCCAATGGCGGCGGACCGTTCACCCGCAAGACGGACCCCGGAAGACGGACATTGTGCCGAATCGAGGGAGAACCATGGTCGTTGACGAGATTGCAGCGCGGCGCCTGAAAATTCTGATCGAGCAATATATCGAGACCAGGAAGAGGCGCCACGATGAGGTTTCTACCGCAGCGGCTGAGATCGCCATCAGGGCTGTCATGCCGAATTGCCCGGTCTCCGGAAAAGCCTTGGACGACATGATTGCGGCATGTGCGTTCGAACATGGGCTGGGGGTGCTGTTCGATCGACCTGACGCATGAAGGCTAAAATTAGATAAACCGACCAACCGGAACCGGCATGCCAAGATATTTTTTTCACTTCCGAAACAATGACGGCCGCTTGACGGAAGATTTCGAGGGTCAGGAGTTGGACGGTTTGTCCGCGGCTCAGGATAACGCCATGGCTTCGGCCAAGGAAATCCTGGCCGAGGGCCTGCTCAGCGGCAGCCCGGTCCTGACAGGTCTTTCCTTCGAAATCTGCGACGAGAACCGGAAGCTGCTATTCCGATTTCCCTTCTCGGAAGCTGCCGAAAAGGCTGGCACTCGACCGTGATTGGCCAAAGGCCCGCAATGCGGGCGAGCTTTGTCGAGCCTGGCTGAAAAACCGCATGTCGCGGCAAGGCGGTCGTTGGCGCAAATCAGCACCATAAGCAAATTAGTAGCATAGCTGCCGGCACAAAGCAAGAACAAACATGGCTTGCCTTGCCGACAGGGGAACTATTTATGCTCCCGTTTGTCGGCCCAGGGCTACCGTAGCGTTCCAGGATCTCGAGGGCAGGGGACTGACCAAGGCGAGCGCGGCGAGACTGATCCGCGATCGCGACGGCCTGATCTCCCTGGTCGCCGAGTTGGGCTCTCTGACGCTCCAGGCGCGACGAGGGCGCCTGACACTTTCGACGCACATCTGCTGCGGGCATTGCCCTGCTGTGCGCAAATATGTGATGAGGAGGTGCCGCGCCATCGTTGCGGCGCGCAGATTAAGCCGGGCAGTGTGCTAACTTCCGCTGGCAATCGACCAATTTCCGGACCGGCCTGGTACGTGACCGTGATCTTGAGTCGCAGTGCATGGGAGTTCCATTCCCGATCTTGGCTTATTACGTGCACCGGAAGCGCTTCGTTGCGGGATAAGGCCATGTCCTTCAGTCGGAACTCGACGTCATTTCGCGTCTGATGACGGCAGAGTTTCTCTCTGCCGTCATCAGAACACATACCGAATGCTGGAGGATACAGGTGAAATTGAGAGACGCGGCACTTGCTGTTTTTTCAAACAAACGCCGAGGCGTGGCTTGGTATAAGATCGCACAGAAGAAGGCGGACAGATACGGCTTCTATGTCTATTCCAGCCATATGGTCTGGAAGGACCAGCCATTTTTCCGCAAGGCACTGCAGCGGGTCAAAAACATCCGCGGGATTCCAGATCCGCGAGCTTTTGTCCTGCAAAGCTGCCTACGATCGATCGAGCGGATCGACGGCGATGTGGCCGAATGCGGCGTAAGGCAAGGCCGGTCGACGATATTCATGCTGATGAGCGATCTTCGGCCACGGCACTATCACCTTTTCGACTCGTTCGCCGGCCTCTCGGAACCGACCGCAGAGGATCGCAAGCGAAACGGCCAAACGCCGTGGAAGTCCGGCGATCTCAGCACTGACGAGAGGGTAGCCAGAGAGAATATTTCGGACTTCGGCAACACAACTTTTCATGTGGGATGGATACCGGAAACTTTTCCCAGCGTAGCCGACCGGCGTTTCGCCCTGGTCCATATTGACGTCGATCTATACGAGCCGACGCGTGACGCGCTTGCCTTCTTCTACGATCGGGTGTGCGCACATGGCATCATCATATGCGATGACTACGGCTCCGCGCTCTGTCCTGGAGCCCGAAAGGCCTTTGACCAATTCTTCGAAAACCGCCCGGAAGGCATTATCGAACTTCCAACGGGGCAGGCGATTGTCATAAAGGCAGGCTAGTCCTGAATGGTTGCGGCGGCTCTCCATCGGATGAAGCGAGGACGTCGCCGAAAGCCATGATGGAAATCGGCAGGGCACGGGTATCAATTCTCGCTTGATGGCACCTGAGACGGAGCAAAATAGGCATTGAAGAACTGCTCAACGATCTCGTCGACGACTGAGTTCTTTACGTGCCGCAAGTCCTCTCTGTAGCTACGAGCAAGGCCCCCATAGGTGACAAGCTCGAACGAGGGAAGATAATGGACATTGTCCCGTTCCCGGCAGACTTGACCAAGCACGGCGCGAAGAACGGACTTGCCTTCAGTGCTCGCGGTGACGACATCCGCGTCCTGAAATGTGCGCGCCAATGCAACCGGTGAGACCGTGAGAATTATCGGCGCATCGGGTTTGCGTTCACGGACCATGTCCACGGCAGCCATCACGTTGGCGTAGTTTTCCTGAAAGCTGCTGACGTGAAGCGTTGTTTCCTGCATTCCGCCGCCGCCGAGATAGAGCGGCTTCTGCGCTGCTGCTTTGCCACTGGCCTTGTTGATGAAGACCTCGGTCATTCCAAAGGTGAATATGAATGCCGTGGCGGCATCGAAGCCAGCCCGCATTTCCCGGTTTACGCTCCCGATCACCTCTTTGAGAACTTCCGGAGATTTGGCGAAAATACCGCGCCGATACGGGTCCTGAAAGCTGGCCGAGCCCCAAGGGACGCGTTTCTTGACCTGCCACCAGTCGTCGTCTGCCTGATCCCACACGCCAAGCATTTGCTCGAGCTGGAGGCGAACAGTGAAAGTGTTGTAGAAGTTCATATGTTCCTGCCGAGGCAGCTCATCTACAATGGCCTCCGCGGGGTCGAAGCTGATATTTCCGTAGGACGGGACGCATGCGATGCGTCTGTTTGTCAACGCGCGTCGAATTTCCTGCGCAAAGCAACTCCCCATCGTGAAGAATATATCGTCAGAAGTTAATACGGGGGTCTTGCGTATAGTAATGGCGCCAGAGCTTACAAAGTCGCCATACTTCGCATTCAATTTATCCGACGCCATCAGACGGACAGGTTTGGCGTATCCGAGTCGATTGCGTATCCGAAGGTACCTTCGTTTAACTCGCTCCAGAAATGGCACAGTCGCTCCATAGTGGTCACAGCTGGCCCCAACCGCAATGCCGGACATGTAGTCCGCTTCCCGGCTAGCTGCAATCAGAAGGATTCAAGATTGACTATTCGAACGACGTCAGACCTCAGATGCGGTTCTTTTGGCGCATGTTGTCGCGGCGCAGTCTGGTTCCGCTTCACGCTTCATTGAGGCGTCTGTCGGGCTGTCCGCTGACCCCGACAGTTGTGCAGAAATCGCCTTTGGTGGATCGGCAACGCAACATGAGCCGCGCCCTTGGGACCGGGGGATCTCTCTCGCGCACGTCTGGCGTAACCCAAGGCAGACCGAGGGATTAGGGCCTACCAGAGAGGGTAATTGTCCTCCGGCTCAGCTTCCTCGTCAGCTTTTCCTCGTTTTTTTATGACCATCCGCACCAATGCTATTGCGGCTACAACCAGCAAAGCAGCGGATGTCCAAAAAAATATACTATTCATGGAAAACATTCATAGTTTTTCTCTCGTATACGTCAGTATATTAGAGGTTTCTCTTTGGAAAAGTTCAGAAGACCCTGTTCCATAATCGCGTTGGCAACAATCCTGGCAGCGGAATCCGCTCCCTTCTCGGTGAAATGCACCTCGTCGTAATAATTTCTATCCAAAGTCTCGCTGCGTTGGCAAAGGTAAGGCAACGATCCATGGAGATCAACGACCGAGGCGCCGGTTCGCTTGGCTATGTCTTCCACAATGCGTCTGTGTTCCCAAACCGCGTTTGCAGCGGGATCGTTTGGGTCTTCCTGCCGATAATTGGGGTTTACGAAGAGAACCGAGGCTCCGGCTGCCTTTGCGAGGACGACCAGTGCACTAAAGTTCGCACGAAACGCGTCTGGTGGATTGTGCGCAATGTGCTTCGAATTTCGACGTCCATCGCCTCGACGTCGAACAATGTTCCCGACATACGCGGTCGCCAGATTTTGCCGTCTTTTGAACCAACCCGAAAGCCCGCCACCTGACGGTGGCTCGAACCAGGAGCAGGAATACTGGTTGTAGTCTCGAGACAGTCCTTCCAGTCGCCGAGGATGAACATCATTGTGGGTATAGTAGTATACGATAAGATTAGGTGACAATGGTGCTACGTGGAAAAGAAGTCTCAAAACGTTCTCGACCGAGGTATATCCGCCAACTCCTGCGTTGACGATGTCAATTTCGACTCCCGGTTTCAGATCCCTCAGGTATTCGCCCAGCCGGTGCGGATAAGTACGGCTATCGTCTTCTATTCCGGTACAATAAGTAGACGATTCTCCCATACAGACAACTCTTAGACATTGCTCCGGCTTCGGCATGGCGGTTTCCGGGCCCCGGAAGCCCAGGCTATTGTGTCTCGATCTGCCGTTGCCCGAGTGCCACACAGGATTCAGCTCATATAGGGTATAGGGGTTTGGCCGAACCAAAGGTGTCGGGCAACCAGCCCATTTGGCAATCAAGCCTGGGAAACCGATCTGGAGCAGCGCCCTATCGCCTAGAAGCATAATGAGGCCTTTGCGCAAAGTGCGCCGCGCTCTCCAAAGTTGCTTTTTAACCACGTTCATCTCGACACCATGTAGCAACGCCTTTCGTGCGCGTGCTCAATCGGGCTCAAACTCACCGCGGTAGTCCATTGCGAGGGCGGAATCCTGCTTCGGCTTATGGAGAACGCAGTTACCAGCCACCAGCACGTCCAGATCCGTTCCCATGAAGCAGCGAAAAGCATCCGTCGGGGAACATACGATCGGCTCGCTGCGCACATTGAAACTGGTGTTCACCAAGACAGGACAGCCGGTAAGCGCTTCAAACCGGGTGATCAACGCGTGGTATAGCGGGTTGGTCTCGACGTGCACCGTCTGAATCCTGGCCGAATAGTCGACATGCGTGACGGCAGGAATCTCGGACCGACGGACGTTCAGCTTGTCTATTCCGAACATAGCGGCCTCGGATGCAGTCATCGCGCGGTGACGGCTCTGCTTAACCGGAGCAACGAGGAGCATATAAGGCGATTCACCCTCCAGATCGAACCAGTCCGACACATGTGCCGACAGGACTGAGGGGGCGAACGGACGAAAACTCTCGCGAAACTTGACCTTGAGATTGAGCGTCTTCTGCATATGGTCCGACCGCGGATCTGCAAGGATGGATCTGTTGCCAAGCGCCCGTGGTCCGAATTCCATCCTGCCCTGGAACCACCCCACCGCCTTGCCGTCGGCCAGCGCCGCAGCCGTGGCATCGATCAGTTGGTCGGTTGGCATGACTTCGAAAACGGCTTTGGCTCGGCTGAGTTGCGCTTCGATCTCGCTCTGACCGAATTCCGGACCGAGATAACTCCCTTTCATGGAATCTTGCTTGGCTATAACCCGCTCACCGCCGAGTTTAAGATGCCAGGCGGCGAGTGCTGCCCCAAGCGAGCCTCCTGCGTCGCCGGCTGCGGGCTGAACCCAGATTCTCTTGAAGGCACCATCTCTGAGCACTTTGCCGTTCGCCACGCAGTTAAGCGCCACACCGCCGGCCATGCACAGATTGGGAATTGCAAAATCTCGTGCCAAGCTGCGGGTCAGCCGAAGAACGATCTCATCGGCGACGGCTTGGATGGACGCGGCAACGTCCATGTGAAAATCAGTTAACGGATCGGTATCAGGGCGCCTTACCGGCTGTCCGAAGAGGCTGGCGAACCGTGCGTTCGTCATTTTCAGTCCAGTGGCATACGCGAAATAGCTTTGGTCGAGACGGAAGGTTCCGTCCTCCTTCAGGTCGACCAGCTTTTCCAGGATCAGCGATTTGAACCGAGGCACACCATAGGGGGCCAGCCCCATCACCTTGTATTCGCCACTGTTTATCTTGAAGCCGAGATAATAACAGAACGCTGCGTATAGAAGCCCGAGCGAATGCGGAAACCGCAATTCCCGCACGACATCGAGAGTTGCGCCCCTGCCGATCGCAACTGTCGTGGTTGCTTTCTCGCCAACGCCGTCGAGAGTCAAAACCACAGCTTCGTTAAAGGGCGACGGGAAAAACGCGCTGGCCGCGTGGCTCACGTGGTGTTCGGAAAAAAGGATCCGGGATGGATCCTTGAAGCCGCGGTCGATTCTGCGGAGTTCGTCGAAAATGATCCTCTTCTGAAATAATTTTCCCGTCAGCCAAGCGGGCATCGCCTTTCGGAATGAATCGAATCCGCTAGGAGCGGCGTCGAGATAGGTTTCAAGCAGACGCGAAAATTTTAGCAGCGGCTTTTCATAGAATACGACGTAGTCCACATCCTTCAGCAAGACACCGCCGGTCTGCAAAACGGACCGAATGGCGTTTGAGGGGAAGCGTTCGTCGGCTTTTCGACGGGTGAACCGCTCCTCCTGGGCCGCCGAAATGATGGCGCCGTCGACGACGAGGGAGGCCGCGCTGTCGTGGTAGAAAGCCGATATGCCCAATATATTGGTCATAATATTGTCTTCAAAACTGATTGGTCATCGAGTTCAAATCGTTCTTGGTTCTTCGTTCAATCCAAAATGTATCATTGGAATGCGTTCTTTGGAGCCGTCGGCAGATCACTCTGACCAACCGGCGTGCAAATCCGACGGGAAATACCACCCCAAAGAACGTCGATGCACACACCAAGTCGGAAAACCAACCATTGGTCGCAGCCCTCTTGGAGGGCACGTTGTGAATGTCAGACACTATTTTCGCCCACCACGAGAATGCACCCAAGCTATTGGCAAACGATTGAGCCGAAGGAACAAAGCTTGTCAAGGACGCGGCATATCACCGAGCCGATTGAGCCCGTGCGGCAGCCTTGACGGTCGCCATTCAATGAGTCGGGTTCGGCATTGACTGCGGCTCCGAACGAAGCCACAGACATGGAATAGGATATGAACTATCGCGGATGCTCAAGCGGCGTCCCGAAATCGTGCGGGTCGGCAGAGAGCAGAGGCCCTCCGGTACCAACGCACATCGCATCGGGAAATGGAATGAGCGCAAAGAGACGAATTTCGGCGGTGCTGGCATACCCGCTGGTTAAGCGTCTGATCATCGAGAACCTGCCGCCGCACAAAACGCTGTATCTCGCCGGTTTGCTGTGTTCGATCGCCGTTGCGGCGACGACCGCCGCGTCGGCTTGGATCATGAGCACCATGGTCAATAGCATCTATGTGGAACGCAACGCTGCCGCCGCATGGGGTATCAGCGCCGTAATCATCGGCATTTTCCTGGTTAAGGGCATAGCCGCCTATTGCCAGACCATCACGACGGGAAAGATTCGCCGGGCTATCGTCTCGGACCTGCAAAACCGCCAGTTTTCTCGAATGGTGCGTTTCGACATCGGTCGTTTCGCCAATCAGCATCCGGCGAAATTCGTCTCCAAGATCATGTTCAACGCGCGCGCCGGGTCATCCGTTATTCTGACGCTCACGAGCAGCACCGTCTCCGATGTGCTGACGCTGATTGGCCTGGCAAGCGTCATGGTCAAGCAGGATCCGATGATGTCGCTGATATCCGTGGCGGTTCTGCCGCTGCTGTTCCTGTCGGTGGGCGCCATAACCAGGAAGCTCAAGGCGCTGGCAAGGGGCGAGACGGAGTTGGCTGCACTGGTCCAGTCGATCGGCACGGAAGCCGTCGAAGGTATCCGGACCATCAAGTCCTTTCAGCTCGAAGACAAGGCGGTCGCCAGCTTCGCAAAGGCCGTCGGCAAGATGGAAAGGCGCGGCATCCAGATAAACCGGACGTCAGCGTTGATGAGTCCGTTGATGGAGACCGGCGGCGGCGTGATCATCGGGCTGTTCGTCATTTATGCCAGTTGGCAGACCCTCGGCAACGGCAAGACCCCGGGCGAGTTCATGGCCTTCATAACCGCCTTTCTGCTTGCCTATGAGCCCGCCAAGCGGCTGGCCCGCGTCAATGTCGATATCCAGAAGCAGATGGTGGCGGTTGAGCAGATGTATGATTTGATCGATACGCCCGAGCAGCGACAACTCGCAACCGCCGGCGAGCGCCTCACCGATGTCGAGGGCGGTATCCGTTTTGAAGATGTGGCCTTCTCCTACGAAGGCAACAGCCCGGCGCTGCACGGCGTTTCCTTCGAGGTACGGCCCCGTGAGAAGCTGGCGATCGTCGGCCGCTCCGGCGCCGGCAAGACCACCATCGTCAATCTGATCCTGCGCCTCATTGAGCCGGACAAGGGCCGGATCCTCATCGACGGAAAGGACATTTCCAAGATCGGCCTCGCCGACGTTCGCGACAATATCGCACTGGTGTCACAGGATGTCTTCCTGTTCGAAGGCTCGATCCGCGACAACATCCGCGACGGACGCCCGGGCGCCACCGATCAGGAAATCGAGTCCGCGGCGGACCTCGCCCGGGTCACCAGCTTTTCCTCCAGCCTTGAAAACGGGCTCGACACTCTTGTCGGGCCGAGTGGCACCAACCTGTCGGGCGGGCAGAAACAACGCGTCGCCATCGCGCGCGCGCTGCTCAAGAATGCTCCGGTAATCGTCTATGATGAAGCAACGTCCGCGCTTGACGGCGAAAACGAACGGGCGGTCATGGAGGCTGCTTTCGACGATGCATTCGAGCGCACGGTGATCTGCATTGCGCACAGGCTTTCAACCATCAAGGCAGCCGATCGCATCCTGGTGTTTGACGCTGGCATTCTGGCGGACGCCGGGACTCATGACGAGCTTGCCAGGCGCAGCGAAATTTATCGCTCGATCTTTCACCTGGAGGCGTCCGGCCCGATCGTCGAGGGCAGCAAGCAGCTGCGGCAAAGCGTTTTGCGCTGACGGCGATGACCAGTTTTTATCACGGTTCCTATGTCAGGTATGTGATTGCTGGGATAGGCCTGCGATTGCGCCGATACACAAAGGCCGCGCGGACATTGTTTGCCGGCTCCAAGCCTCATTCCGTTCTTGAGCTGCAGGCCAAGGCCGACGCGCTGATCGCGCGCAGGGACTGGACAGGCCTTGAAGCAAGTATCAATGAAATGGCCATCATGGCTGACCGTTCCCGCAACCCCGAGCTGATGCAGAAGGCAGGACAGGCCTTCGAACGGCTGGGCAACTTCGCCCGGGCGGCCGAGCTTCGGCTTACCGCTCGCCGGCTGCGGAAGGGGAAAAATGCCAACGAGTGGACCGGGGAGAACCTCGGTTCGGATACACTGCTGATCGATCTTGTGGAGGATGACCCGCGCAGCCTTGGCCGGGTTATCCGCCACGCGCGACTGGCCGGCGCCGCCGCTGCCTATGCGCAAAGTGCAACAATTCGGGCAGAGCCGCGGCTCATATCAATTCTGCAGCGAACGTTCCCGAAGGCGACCGTGGTCCCGGCGCAGCAGGATGTGATCGGCGACAAACGTGCGACCTTCGAAGATCTCGCCTGGGTGTTCGGACGCGATGCCGAGAAACTTGCCGCCGACTTCGTGCCGCTGCGAGCAGATCCTGGGCTCGTCGAGACATTCCGCAAGCATTATCGCTCGATTACGGATCTGCCGCTGGTCGGCCTCTCCTGGGGTAGCAAATCCCACACCAAGGACGTGCCTGACTTCCCCGAATGGGCACGGTTCATCGCCCAGACACAAGCGACATTCGTTTCGCTTCAGTACGGACAGATCAAGCCGGCGCTGCGGCGCCTGCGCAATGGCAATGACGCGCGTCTTATCTATGACGACAGCGTTGACCAGATGGTCGATATGGACCGGTTCGCTGCACAGGTCGCAGCGCTCGATGCCGTCGTGACGATCAGCAACACGGCGGCTCATCTATCCGGAGCACTTGGTATTCCGACTATTTTCCTGATCGACGACAATTTTCAGACGGCGTGGCCAGTCATCGGCGATCGAACGCCTTGGTATCCGAAGGGCGTCGTCATTCGTAAGGAAGGGCGCGCGTGGTCGGTGGTGCTCGACGAGGTTGGTCAAAGACTCTCGTCGATCTTGACGACGCATTCCGACGCTGCCTGTTGAGGATCGCCGTGCCGAACAGACGATCCGTCCTTCAAAAAGCAAAAGCTGCGGACCTGCGCCCGCAAGCAGGCGCGGGCAAGCGGCTACAGACACTTTTTGATCGAGCAAAGGAACTTCTTAAACGGCCCTCGCGTCATGCCGACGAAAGCGTCGAACGGCATATGAGGCTGATGGCGGAGAGCGTCGAGCGAAGCGACTGGAAGGCGGCCCGGGACCATGCGCTGGCACTCGGCCTGCTGGGTGAGCAGCTTGGCGATCGCGGGCTTGTCAAGAAAGCCGGGCGTGGGCTCAGACGTCTCGGCGGCGGAAACCGTGCCTGGCAGTTGATTGCGTCGAGCAAGCAAATGCCAGGCAGGCCCGAATGGGATGGCAGTGATCTTGCGGGTCGCAGGCTTGCCGTCGAGCGCCGCGAAGGCGACCTTGCGATTTTCCTTCAGTTCGCGTCGTTGCTTGGCCCGGTGGTCGCGGCTGCCGAGCGATGCATCGTCTCGGTCGAGCCGCGACTGGTGCCACTCTATCGCCGAACATATCCTGCGCTCGATCTCAGGCTGGAGGAACAGGGGGAGGTGGCGGCGGTGGACGCCGATGTCTTCGCCTGCTTCGAGACACTGGCGAAGCACTTCTGGCCGGATGAACCGGCAGCACGCGCGCCCTTCGTCCCGTTGGAGCCGGACCGCCGATTGGTCGCCGAGTTGCGCAGCACCTACCTCGATCGCGGCCCCGGTCCTCTGATCGGCTTTGCCTGGGGAAGCCTGAACAAGGCCAAGGACCTGCCGGCCCTGGACGATTGGCGGGCGTTGCTCGGCAGCCTGCCGGGACGTTTCGTCAGCCTGCAATATGGCGATGTCGGGCCGGCGCTCTCCGAGTTCGAGCACTGGGTGCCGGGACGCATCATCCATGACGCTTCCGTCGACCAGTTGTCGGATATGGACCGCTTTGCCGCGCAAATCGCTGCGCTCGATGCCGTGGTGACGATCAGCAATACCGGCGCCAATCTGGCGGGGGCGCTTGGCGTCCCAACGGTCGTCATGCTCGACGACGGGTTTCGGCTGTCGTGGCCCGCCTTCGGCGAGACCGTGGCCACATATCCAAGCGTTCGACTGGTCAGAAAAGGCGGCCAGGCATGGGCGTCCGCAATGCAGGAAGCAGGTGGACGGATCAGGCAAATCATCAGTGGAGTTGCTGATGGCCGATAGCCGATTTCTTCTCCGGTTCCGCCGCGCTATCGCGCTTGCCGGCTACAAATACAAGGTTTGGTTCCGCAGTCATCGGCGGCAGCTTTTCCTTCGCTGGCGTGACGGCGATATTGCCGATCAGATGGCGGATTATCGGCGAAGCATCGAGGCGCGCGATTGGTCGGCCGCGCTGCCGAAAGCCCTGGCGCTAGCATCGATCGCGAAGTCGAGGGGCGAGGTACATCTGCTCGACGAGCTCGGCAAGGCGCTGATGCGGATGGGCGCTTACGGCCCGGCGGCCGAACTCAAGATCGCCCGGCGCCATATCGTTGAAGGCCGTGTCGAGCGTGAGTGGCTCGGCCAGGATGTCTCGGGCCAGGTACTGCTCGTCGACCTGATGGAGACCGAGAAGCAGGGGCTGGCCACCGCGATCCATCATGCGAGTTCCGTCGGCCGCGCGCTCGTCCGCGCCGCACGATTGATCGTGCTCGTCGAGCATCGGTTGGTGCCGTTGTTTCAGCGGACATTTCCCATTGCCGATGTGCGGGCTGTCGGTCCCGGGAACAAGGCCGCCTACGCCGAGGCGCAGGCCTTTGCCGGCGTCCAGCATCTGACTGCTGTGTTCGAAACCAATGAGGCGACGATCCGGGAGCATTTCGTCCCGCTTAAACCGGATCCGGCGCGGGTCGCTGAACTTCGCGCCCGCTACAGCGAGGACGGCCGGCCGCTGGTCGGCGTCGCATGGGGCAGCTCCAATCCCGGCAAGGACCTGCCGCCGCTGGCGGCGTGGCGTCCCCTGCTTGGCCGACAGGACCTTCGGTTCGTTTCGCTGCAATATGGCCGGACCGAGTCAGACCTGAAAATCTTGACCGATGGCGACCCGACACGTGTGTTGCACGACCCTACCGTGGATCAGCTTGTCGACATGGACATGTTCGCGGCGCAGGTTGCAGCGATGGACGCCGTCGTAACCATCAGCAACACCGGGGCCCACCTGGCGGGCGCCCTCGGCGTCCCGTCGGTCTTCATCCTTGGTGACGGCTTCAAACGTTCGTGGCCAGTGGAGGGCGACCGCACGCCCTACTATCCTTCGGCCGTGCTGGTCTCAAAGCGCGAACGGCCCTGGGCCGACGTGATGGACGAGGCGCGACACCACATGTGCTCACTCATCGCCTCTAGTTGACTCCGCCACGCCTGGCATCGCGAACGCACTAGGAAGGCCACAGCAGCCAAGTGGTCAAGGGCCTTTTTTTACGGCGAGAACGCTGTAAACTGCCGGCTGGCGGCTGGTTCAAGACTTGGAGGGCGATGCATATCTTTGGGTAGGTCGGGGAACAAGTCGGCTTCTCTTATCAGCGAAGACTTTGTGCAGCGGCTCCTCGCGGTGTACAGGCTTGTGCATCCAGGAAACCTGTTCAGGCGGGGGCGTATCTACGCTCGCGGCAGGGCAGAGACGAGGACGGTCTACTTCGTCCCACACAATCGCAACAATGTTCGTCTGCTGGCTGAGGCGGCTCAACTTCTGGTCGACGGCGGCATTCAATGCGTATTCGCGCATATTGACGGATTGAAACGCGGCGGCGTCGCACGCCCTGAACTAAACGCCCGGGGAACGTCGCATATCAGCTTTGCTGAGCTCAAGCGGACGATCAGACCCTGCGACATGCTGGTGACTGGAAATGACTATGCACCGCAATTTTTTAGGCGGTTCATAGATTCTATCAACTTCGGAATGGTCCGTGTGGTCGGCCTCATCGGAGGTGCGAGACTGCTGCAGCCGCATCGATTTGTGAGAGCTGACTACATCCTGTCGATGGGACCGGCAGCGCTGCAGCAACGACGACAACCGACCTACATTGTCGGCTCCCCGGTAATTGAGCGTGCTGTCGAAAACGCGGGCGCCAGGCACGATGAAGGGCTTTTCGTGCTGGTGAACTTCAAGGGGGATATCGAAGACCTCGCAGACCGCCAATCGATTGAAGCGGTGGCAGCCGCATGTGCGAAACTCGGCCTTGCCCATGTCGTTAGTGTCCATCCCACGATGTTCGCAAAAGTCGACATGCCGAACAAATCGCCCGTAGACTTCGCACAACTGCTCCCGGACGCCCTGGCGCTAGTAACTCGCCCAAGCACCACGGTTTACGAAGCGATCGCCTGCGGCATTCCGGTGGTGCTCTTTCCGCTGGTTTCGCCGATGGTCGAGTTCGACAGTCCTATGGGCGCTTTCAAACCAACATGGTCGGAGCATCAACTCGTCGACGATATCCTTGCTGCGGTCAGGTCAAGACCGACCTATTTTGAGCAAAGCCGGGACTTCCTCAATGCCAATCTGTCGATTGATCCAAAGATGCCAGCTTCGCAACGGATCGCCAATGCTTTGATCGATATTTACAACCGCTGATTTTGCGCAATCAAAGTGCTCGCAATCGGAGGCCTAAGTTGAGATTGTTGTCCAACTTCTTTGCAAAAAGGCCGCCACTCCTTGTCGTCTCGTTTCCCAAGTCCGGGCGGACGTGGCTGCGCGTAATGCTTGACGATCTGGGCGTCAATGCGGCTTACACGCATGATGGTTCCGACCACAAGGAGCTGCGTGACATTGCACAGATCAGCACCGACAAATCACGCTACAAACGGCAGCGGATCCTATTTCTGACGCGAGACCCCCGCGACACTGTGGTGTCTGGATATTTTCAGGTTTGCAAACGCCATCAGCTGGGAGCAGGTCCGATAGGCGAATGTGTAAGGAGCCCCAAACACGGCGTCGAGAAGATTGCCCTTTTCAATCTGCAGTGGTTCGCAGCCGCAAGTTACATGCGAAAAATTGCGCTTCTGCGCTATGAAGATATGCAGCGGGATACAAACGACGCTTTGCGCAGTGTCGGAAACTTTGTGGGAAAGTCCTTCGACGAGTCCAACCTTGCTGATGTGGTCGTCAGTAGGTCGTTCAAACGAATGCAGCAATCTGAAATCTCAGGAGAACTGGGTGCGCGCTATGGCGGAAAATTGCGACCACGCAATCCTGACGACCCGGAAAGTTTCAAGGTTCGAAAAGGTAAGGTCGGTGGTTATTTGGACTACCTCAGCGTAGATGATGTAGCCTTCTGCGACAATGTACTTGCGCGGCTCGATTACTGGAAGCGGCTCGATGAGGCCTTCCTGCGGCATGGCATATCTTATATCGGCGACAGGGGCAGGTGTGAATTGATCCGATGCATCGGTTTGTCTGCGGATGCGGACATAGCGGCACGACGCCGATAGCTACGATTTTGCCTCATATGCCGATGCCTTTTTTGCCATCTAGGTTCTGCTCTCCGGTTCGAGAAGGCCGAGAAGCAGGTCTGGCTGGCCACAGCGATCCATCATGCGAGTTCTATCGGCCCGCGCGCTCGGCCCGGGCCGATCCCCAGATCACGGCCGCCTACGGCCCTGGGCCGAGGTGATGGACGAGGCGGAGAAGAACATGAGGCGCCTGCTCGAGGCCGCTCGAGCCTGACCGTACAAATCAGCAGGGCGGTTGAGCATCCAGGCAGTTTCCTATACTGGTCTGGCCCGGCTGGCGGAGCCGGCAAAAAGCTTTCGAACCGAAGATCTTCCTGCGGAGCCAATGATGTGCGGATTGTTCGGCGTCTATCGTGCCGAGGGCTTTTCGCCCGACGATATCCATCGTGCCGACCAGGCCCGCGACACGCTTGTGCACCGCGGCCCGAATTATGGCGGCGCACGTGTCACCAGCGATCTCTATCACGGGTTTCGGCGCCTCAGCATTATCGACCTCTCGGCGGCAGGCAATCAGCCCATGGTCAGCGCCGACGGGAAGTTCGCGATCACGGTCAATGGTGAGATCTACAACTGTCGCGAGCTCCGCGCCGATCTGATTGCCAAAGGCTGCGTATTCACCTCGCAGTCCGATTCCGAAGTTGTGCTGCATGGCTATCGGGTGTGGGGGCTCGAAGGGCTCTGCGAGAAGCTGGACGGCATGTATGCGGCCGTGATCCATGACGGGGAACGCCGCAAGCTGCATGCGATCCGCGACCGGCCGGGCATGAAGCCGTTCTTCTACTTCCATTCGGGACGCCGATTTGCCTGGGCGTCGGAACTCAAAGCGCTGCAGACCTGGCTCGGCGACGATCTGCCGCCGATCGACGAGACGGCTGTCCTGGACTATCTCGCATGCCGCTATATTCCAGCGCCCAAAAGCCTTTACCGCAATATCTTCAAACTTCCGGCCGCAAGTCGGCTGACATTCGATCTGGAAACCGGCCGCGTCGATGTCGGGCGTTACTGGACCATGCCTACCGAACTCCGCTCGGACAATGACGACCGCCTGGCCGACGGGCTGCGGGACCGCATGCAGGCGAGCGTTGCCGCTCACATGGTGAGCGATGTGCCGGTCGGCTATTTTCTCAGTGGCGGCATAGACTCGGCGGTTGTCCTGTCGCATGCCGTTGCGGTGAACCCCACGGCAAAGGCGTTTTCGATCGGCTTCGAAGATCCGAGATTTGACGAGAGCGCGCAGGCGGCCAAGGTCGCGGCGCTGTTCGGCGCCGAACACGCGATCCGGATCCTGCAGCCGACAGAGCTCGATGACGTCTTCGACCGCACGCGGGAATGGTATGACGAGCCGCTTTCCGACAAGGCCGCCATCCCGGCGTTTCGTGTCTGCGAATTTGCCAGCCGCGACAGGACCGTCGTGCTGACGGGCGATGGCGGGGACGAGCTTTTCGGCGGCTATCGCTCATACAAGCGGTTTAGCGGCATTCGCAGGAAGCAACGTTTCGTCCCGTTCGGTTCACAGAGCGGGTGGCGCCTGAAGGACCGCAATTTGCGCCTGATCACCACGCGTGACCCGGTCGAGCTCTCCATCGCCATTGGCTCCGGCAGAACGAGATGGCAGCGCGACGTCTATCGCGAACGCCTTGCCATCGCTGCTGACTATGATGAACTCGCCCATCTCAGGGCGTGGTGGAAGCCGGAACTCGGACCGTTGCGCAGCCTGCAATATCTCGATTTTCATACCAGTCTGCCCAACAATATCCTGACCAAGGTCGATCGGTTGAGCATGTCGGTTTCGCTCGAAGCGCGTATCCCGTTCCTGTCGCGAACGATGATCGAATATGCGTTCAGCCTGCCGGAGTCGTTTCTTTACAAGGATGGCCAGCTTAAGGGCGGGCTTAAATACGCATATCGCAATGTTTTGCCGGCAAGCACGCTCAAACGTAAGAAGCAGGGATTTGGTCTTCCACAAAGCTGGAAGCGAACGGCCGTGGCTTCGCAATCCGAGGAAAGCTATCAGGAGGCGGTATTGTCCGGTTTCCTGAAAGGCGCCAAGTTTTCGAATGCCTCCGCATAGCCACCCTCAAGGCTGCCAGCATTTCTTTTTCGCCGTGACGGAGCGGGGTCGGGCCATGGGAGCACTGCCGACATGGTGATGCGGACCGGATTCATATGCGGCTGCGGTCATAGCGGCACGACGTTGATCGCGACGATCCTCGCAGCCCATCCCGACGTCTACCTGCCGTTCCAGGAAACCAATGTCTTCTTCAAATGGACGCCGCTGGCGATGTTTCGCTATTGGAAGCTGAAGCGCGCGGCGCGCGGTGCCGGAAAGACCTTGCTGCTTGAAAAAACGCCGCGGCATATCCGTCGCGTCGGCCGTATTCGCCGCCTCGTGCCCGGGGCGCGTTTCGTGATGCCGGTGCGGGACGGGCGCGACGTCGTGGCGTCATTGGCCAAGCGTCTTGGCGATCCAAGGGAGGCGCTCGACCGCTGGATCGGCGACAATGCGCTCGTTCTCGCCGAACAAGGACAGCCGGATGTACTGATCTATCGCTACGAGGATCTGGTCGAGGATCCGGCCAAGATCGTCGAGCGCATCTGCGGCTTTCTCAACCTGCCCTTCAGCCCGGACCTGCTCGACTATCACAGGAAGCCGCAGCAATGGTTCAAGCCGGCCGAAGTCGAACTTGAGAAGCAACATACTGCACTCCGCAACCAGCAGGTCAATCAGCCGATCTATGACGGGCGCGGACGATGGAAGACCGACCTTGGTCAGCAGGAATTGGCGGAGCTTACCGAGGGCCGTGGGAAGCCCCTGATGCAGGCTTTCGGGTACCTTTGAGCGATACGCCCGATATTTTCACTCTGGAAGCGCGCGCGGATAGCCAAACTGATCGAAGTCGCGCTCATATGCGCGATAGATGGAATCCGCCAGTTCTGGCGTGAAGTAGTCGGCAAGCCTGCGACGCGAGGAGGTGTGCAGGGGCGGCATCGCCGCGCGCCGCATATCGTCGCCTGCACCGACATGATCGAGAACCCGTTCGAAATCCTTTGCGAAAGTCTCGGTCTTGCCGATGAGGTCGAACGCAACTCCTGGAACTTCGACAATGTCGCTTTGCCTCTGCCAATGTTTGTCGATGCGCCATGTGGACGTCTTGCAGGCAAAGGCGACGAAATCTGCAAAGGACAGGCTCTTGTCAGCGCCGACAGGCAGCGCCGGATCGGCCCGTTCGCGGTGGGCCAGATAGACCTCGACCCTGCCATAGCCAGGCACAAGGGGACGGTCGCGATATTGGTCGGCCCAGCACGACAACAGCCTGGTGTAGGGATTGCGAACGAAGGTAAATCGCAAGGCTTCAGCACTTGTCGCCATGTGGTGGAACTGCACGATGCCATGGCGAGGCGCCTGCAACCGTGACGCCTTTCGGTTGTGGACCTTCCAGTTCTGGTCGCTGCGCCACCCCGACACGGTGTCGTTGCCGATCATGGCTGCAAGGTTGCTTCGAATGCGGCTGCTGGCCGCCTTCGGCGTTGCCAGGTACAGGATCTTGAGTTGCGGGACCACGTCGATCAAGTCGTCCGGCAGGTATGCGGTTGCCACGGCCCTGCGGTAGAAGGCGAGGGCTTCCGGATGCGCCCAGGCAAGAAACGGCTCCCTGACTACGTCGCGAAGGCTTTGCAGCCGTGGCCGCAACGAGCGCTCGAGGCGACGGAGTGCGCCGAGCTGGGGTTTGCCCGGCACGACATTATCGGGCGAAACATGGCTGGTCGTCATCGGCAAAAACCCTCGCCTTGAAATCAGTCTACCTGTCGTGGCATAGGCCTGTAAGCAGGCAGACTGTCTTTACCGCATTGCCCTATCCAAGGCTGGCTTACGGCGCTTAATAGACCGCGAAGAAACTCCCGCCAAGTTCGAAAGCTCAATTGAGGTGGATAGAGGCATCGCGCGTCGCACGGGCTTGTCACAGCACGACCAACGCTTCCGGCCCTGGTGCAGGACAATGATCGCCTTTTGTGCTGCGATGTTTTTCCGGGGGTGGGAAGGCGTTAGACAACGCAAATGTTCCGCCAAATTTTTTACATTCAATCTCTAACTTGGCAGCGTCGACAGACTTACGCTATACGCCGCGGTGGGCACGGTAAACGGGGGACGAAACCACTCACGGATCGAGCTCGAATGTGCTGAAACGATTTCGGAAAATCAAAACAAAGGTTGGCCGAACGGTCGCCAAAAGGACCATACTGGCTTCTCCGTTTTACAAGCGATACCCGTATGGCGGCAAATTGACGATACTGACCGCCGATCGGCAAGGATTGTTTGATCCCGATCACGGATTTTTCTACAATCGCATTGCGAAGTCGGCCAACTCTACGGTCACAATAAACTTGGCCCAGCTTAAATTTCGCGAAAAGTTCCAGCTCGCCGGCGCGAAGAAACAATTGCTGCAGAGCGACACCCTGTTGCGTCCGTCGCAATTGACCGTCGATCAGGTTGATTCGATTTCGAACGTGTTCGCGTTCACGTTTGTGCGGAATCCCTACAGCCGCGTGCTGTCGGCCTATTTGGATAAGGTCGCGACGGGAAAGAAAAACATCGGTAAGCGCGGCAATATCCCGACTTTCTGTGAATTTTGTGATCTCCTGGAAGATGGCTGGCTGTATGCGGACCTCCATTGGGCTCCGCAGACATCGTCGCTTGTCATGCCCACGTCCGAGTTTGATTTTATCGGTCGTGTCGAAAATTTCGCCGAGGACTTCCAAAAGGTGTGGGATCGGATCAGTGGCGGCAGGCAAATCAGCAACACCATCCACCGCAGCCAAAGCCGAACGGATGCGACGAGCAAGGCCGACGATTACTATGATAAGAGATCGCGCGGGATCGTCTCTAGCCTCTATGCCGAGGATTTTGAGGCTTTCGGCTACTGACGGCAATGCGCGGCTTCTGCTCGGCGGCGCACAGTCTACCTCAGGAAAACGACACTCCAGTCGATCATGTGCAAATCTTCACGGCGTAGCGAGGTCAAATGGCTCTGTCTCAGCATGATCGGCAGGTCCAAGCCGAACCGACAGTGCCGATCCTGTTCGTGCGCCAGCGTTATGCGCCTTTCGGTGGAGGCGAGATCATGCTGGAAAACATCATGGCCGCGTTCGCGGCGCGTCAGCGGCCGGTGGCCGTGCTCTCCGGCGACTGGCCGCGTAATGAAGGGATAGAGTTCATCCATTGCGCCGGCCGCCGCTTTCCGCGTTCGCTGCGGGCGACGTCCTTTGCTCAAGCCGCCTGCCGCAAGATCGCCGAGATGCCACGGGCGCTGGTGCAGAGCAACGATCGCCTCCCGTGCTGCGATGTCTTCCGGGCCGGGGAGGGCGTTCATGCCGCCTATCTTGCCGAGCGGCGGCGTTTCCAGACGCGGCTTGGCAGGGCGGCAATGGCGCTGAGCCCTTTTCACCGCCAGACGCTGCGCCTCGAGCGCGCAACCTATGCCAGCCCACGGCTCAAAGCTGTCATTGCGATTTCGAAAATGGTCGCAGACGACATTGTCCGTCACTACGATTATCCGGCGGAAAATGTGCACCATATCCCCAACGGCGTGGACCTCGACCGCTTCAATCCGCAACTGCGCCAACAGCATCGGACCGCGGTCCGCGCGCGGCTCGACGTCGACGATAACAGGTCGGTCGTCCTGTTTGTCGGCTCGGGCTTTGCGCGAAAGGGGCTTCTTGCACTGATGAGGGCTGTCGCCAGGCTCGATGGCGAGCCGGAATTGTGGGTCGTCGGCCACGATTCGCGCGCCAACGCCTTCAGGCAGGCTGGTGACAGGCTGGGTCTCGGCGCAAGGCTCAAGATGCTGGGGCCGCAAAAGGACATGTTGCCGTGGTACGGCGCGGCCGATATTGCCGTGCTGCCTTCCATCTATGATCCTTTCGGCACAGTGGTGATCGAGGCCATGGCCAGCGGCTTGCCCGCTGTGGTAAGCACCGGCTGCGGAGCGCGCGAGCTTGTCGAGCGGTTCGAGCCGACGCTTGTTTGCGACGCGGCCAGCGAAAGCGACCTCGCTGCAGGGCTCGCGCACGCGCTGCAGTTGTCGTCACGATGTGAGACCGCGACCCGGGTGAGAGCGGCGGCCGAGCATTATGATTTCAACGTCATGATAAAGCGAATGATGGCGCTGTATGAAAGCCTTGATCTGAAATGATTTTCGACTTTGTTGGATTAGGTTAGTACCCTCAGTGCGCTAACAGGCCGGGAGCCGATGCTGCAGATACATTCGAATGACAGCGGCAGCTTTGATGCCGGAACCTTCTGACCGTGCCGGTGCTCTCGGTCGTTATCATCACCCGCAATGAGGAGGCGTCCATCGCGCGCTGCCTTCGTTCGGTGGATTTTGCCGACGAAATCGTCGTTCTAGACAATGACAGCAGCGACAGAACCAGGGACATTGCCGGTGATCTCGGAGCCAAGGTTTTGATGACCCTTGATTGGCCCGGTTTCGGCGCGCAAAAAAACCGTGCGCTTGCCGCGGCAACGGGGGATTGGATCCTTTCGCTGGATGCCGATGAGTGGGTGGAGGCGCCGCTCGGTGCGGAAATCAGAGCCGCAATCGCCGACCCAAAAGGCTATGACGGCTTCGAAATACCGAGAAGATCGCGCTTTTGCGGGCATATTGTCCGCCATGGCGGCTGGTCACCCGATCTGGTGCTCAGGCTATTTCGTCGCCGCTCCGGGCGCTTCAGCGACGATACCGTGCACGAGAAAGTAGTGGTGAACGGGAAGGTCGGGCGATTGTCCCAGCCGATCGAGCACGACTCCATCGCCGACCTGGCGGATGCCCACGACAAGATTGGCCGGTACGCCGAAGCGTCCGCCGCGCGGCTGCTTGCCGAGGGCAAAAAAAGCTCGATAGGCAAGGCGGTTTTGCGCTCTGTCTGGGCTTATATGCGCAGCTATGTTTTCCGGCTGGGATTTCTGGACGGTTCCACTGGGGCGATGGTTGCCGCTTATTCCGCCAGCTACACCTATCAGAAATGGGCGCGTGTGGCATTGGGGAGCGAGGCCAATTCCACCCGAACCAGCAAGACCGAGGCCAGGACAAATCTGTGAGAAACCGGCTTGCGCGACCGCCATTGTTGCCGAGCCATCGCCAACTAGTTAGTGTACGACCGTTAAAATCGAAAGCCAGGGTAGTGAATATGACTGATGCGTTTAGGGTATTTATCGGATGGGACAGCCGTGAGCCGATCGCGTACGACGTCGCGCGCCACTCGCTGCTCAAACATGCGTCGGCGCCTGTCTCCGTCATTCCGATCAAGCAGGACGAGATGCGTAGCCGCGGGCTGTACTGGCGGGAAAAAGACCCGCTCGCCTCAACGGAGTTCACCTACACGCGCTTTCTGACGCCCTTTCTCGCCGGCTACACGGGTTGGGCCCTGTTTTGCGATTGCGATTTCCTGTGGCTCGGTGACGTCGCAGGCCTGCTGAAATATACGGACTCGGACAAGGCGGTCTATTGCGTCCAGCATGACTATACGCCGAAGGCCACGACCAAGATGGATGGCGTGGTCCAGACATCCTATCCTCGGAAAAACTGGTCGTCGTTGATGCTGTTCAATTGCGCGCATCCCTCGGTCAAATCGCTCACGCCAGAGGTCGTGAACCAGGAAAGTGGCGCCTATCTTCACCGAATGCAGTGGGTTGCCGACGAAGATCTGGGCTCATTGCCGGTAGAGTGGAATTGGCTCGAAGGCTGGAACGAAAAGCCTGCTGTCGGCACACCTAAGGCGGTCCACTATACGAGCGGCGGCCCGTGGTTTGCCGAGTGGCAGAATGTCGACTATGCCGATTTGTGGATAGCAGAACGCGACGAATTCCTGGCTTCAGATCAAGCACAATCTTCTCAGAGCGCAGTTCGATAAGCGCCATCGTGTTTGGCAGGTGAGCGCTTCCGAAGTGGAATCGATTTCGTGTCGCGAAGAGCGCAGCAACCAGCCGTCAGACGCTGGGCGTCGACAACAATGCGTGGTGCCGCCTTGGGGCGGGACCGGGGGCGGATTGTGCCTAAATCTGGCGGTTCCGGCCGGATAAGATGCCGCACCAGGTAAGGATCAGCTCGCGGCAATATGATCGGTCTGGGGTCCGTCAGCTCTTTCATCGGCCTAGCCGGCACGCGAAAGTCGACCATGCCGTCATTGCGAAGACGCCTCGATCGTTTTTTGGAAAACCGCGGGCCTAAAATACCGCGGCTGCAGCTGAACCATGTCGAGCGCCTGGCGCTGGTCCGTCGCCATGGTGATTTTTCCCTTGCCTATTCGGCCGCCGTGCAGAAGGGGCTTCATTACTTCGGCGATGCCCAGGGCTACATCGCTTACGGCAGCAAAACGCGACATCATTTCGCGCTCGGTGATCCAATGGCTGCCCCGGCCGATCGGCGCGACTATATCAAACGTTTCGTCGAGGTTGCAGGCAGCCCGTGGTTCGTGCAGATCGGCGAACAGACGGCGCGCGTGCTTGCCGGGCTTGGCTATCAGGTCAACCGCCTTGGCGTCGACACCAGGCTTGTCCTGCCCGGCCACGACTTTTCCGGAAGGCGCAATGAGACAGTGCGCTATTCCGAACGTTGGCTCTTGAGGAAGGGGTTTTCCTTTGCGGAGGACAACGGGACCGTCTTCCTCGACGAGATTGCCAGGCTCTCCCAGAACTGGCGGGCAGACCGCATCGTCAAGCGCTGGGAGATGAGGTTTCTCAACAGGCCCTTTGCCGATCACCTTGGCATCGACATGCGCCGCTTCGTCCTGCACGGTCCGGATGGAGAGCTCGTGGCCTTGCTGGATTTCGATCCGCTGTTCAGTGACGGCAAGGTCATCGGCTACACCACCTCGTTCAAGCGCAAGCACATCGATGCCTCGGCGCATGCCGAGATCGGCCTGACCAAATTTGCGGTCGACCGCTTTCGCAACGAAGGTGTTTCCGTCGTTACCCTCGGCCTGTCGCCGCTGGTCGAAATCGGACCCAGCGGGTTTGTCGAAAGCGATTTCTGGCGGTGCGCTTTCCAGCGCGCCTATGAATCGCCGTGGGTCAATCGCACCCGCTTCAACCTGCAGGGGCAGGCGGCCTTCAAGCGCCGGTTCCACGGTGTCGAAGAGCCGACCTATCTCGCCTTTCGCAAGGGGACCTTTTTCGAGGCGCTTTCTCTGCTCCGGCTGATCAGGGCCGTCTAGTGCCTGGTGGATGGGGCTCGTCGTCTCCCAGTATGTCGACCTCACACCGGCCAGGCTTGGTTGTTTAGGTGGGAAAGGAAGGCCGCGGCGGGATGCAAAAGACCGGCCGCGAAGCGCCGGACGGTTCTTGCTGTCGTCCCCAGTCCCGCCGGGGCACTTTTGGTAGCCCGAGAACGGCTCCGCATCAGCGCCAAGGGGTCGGATTCACGGTTGCTGCAGCGTACCGCCAGGAATAACGAGGGTACCTTGGCCTGGCCTTGAGTATCTGAAGCCTATGAAGAACAAAGCGACGATGATCAAACAAATGACGATGACCGCGACGACGCTGCCAGGACGGTGTCCGGTATCTGGCGGTTGGACCATTGCCTTCCCGCATGGCTATCGCCGTTGACCTTCTTCATTCTCCAGCCGAGCATGACGACTGTCAATGGATGCAGGAGTTGCCCCCGCCGTCTGTTGCGCAAAATGTTTTCCCGTGGGTTAGTGGCGGCGCGTTGAGTTGGCCAAATGATCGATCAACCTCTCCCCGTTCACGGGAGAGGGTATCGTCCTTCGACGAACTCGCGAGGCAGGTGGGCGGCGCGGACTCAACCAATATTACGGGAAGACCGCCGCGTATTCGCTGCGGAAATCCCCGATGACGTCGGAACGTCCAGGCGCACCGGGCTCGATCCCTTGATGGAAGCGAACTCGGCGTTGATCTTGGGGTCGACGACGGTACCGGCGAAGTCGAGCTCTGCCTTGAGCACGTCATCGGGCTGGCCGCCGAGGATGCCGAACGCATCCACCGTCACCGATAGCGCCTTGGTGCCGGGAATGTTGATGCAGCCGAAATCCTCGCCGAGCACCTTCTTGTTGGCCTTCCACTGACCCTTCATCCAGTCGCCATGGATCTGCATGAGCGTCTTGCCCGAAATGACCGTGCTGGTCGTCTCGTTCCATTGCCGGTTCACCCAGCCCGCGTCGGCCTGGCTGGTGATCTTGCGGAACATGTCGATCGCGTCGCGCAGGCCTTTCTCGTCGAACACAGTCTTGTCAGGCGTTTCACCATAGAAGCGGTTGTATATGTCCGGGCCGGCGACGGCAGCGACCAGGGCATGAAAGAGATAGCCGGCCTGAAACGTGTTGCCGCCCACTCCGATGAAGGTGAAGCCGGCCTGCTGGACCTTTTTCATGTCGGCGAACATATCGTCGAGCGAGGCCCATTTGGTCGGGTCGACGCCGGCCTCGGCGGCGACCTTCTTGTTGTAGTAGATCATCCCGTCGATATGGACGCCGGTCGGGATTTTGCGGATCTCGCCGTCGACCTTGATTGACTTCAAAACCGTTTCGGGAAAATTCGGCGTCGCCCCGATCTTGTCGAAATAGGCGTCGAGCGGCTCGCCCAGTCCGCGTTTGGTCAGATCGCGATAAAGGCCAGGCTCGGAGTTGATGAACAAATTGGGTGGTGTGCCGGCGACGATCAGGCTGACCAGCGGGCTGGAGCCGGCCTGCTCGTGCGGCACGGCCATCTCGGTAATCTTATTACCTTTCGCTTCGAACGCCTTGACGATCGCGTTGAGCGCGCCGATCTCGCTCTCATTCGACCATGTATGGAACAGTTTGAGCTCGGTGGCGGCGGCGCTGGCGAACGGCGCGGCGCCGATCGCCAGCGCCAGTCCAAATGCGCCCAGCAGTCTCTTGGACGTCAGTCTTCTGGACATCGTTTCCTCCCTATTGATGTTAAATCCGACTCCGAGTTTCGGCGTCGAAAAGATTGAACCGGTCGGCCGGAAAGATCGCTCTGACGCTGGCGCCGTCCCGCAGCGCGCCGATCTGCGAATGGTCTACATGCACAGCCAGCAGCTCGTCGGCGGCCGCCAAGAAGGCGGTACCGTCGCTACCGGTCTTTTCGCTGTAGCGCAGCGGCAGGTCGAAGATGGCGGCCGGTTTGCCGCCATTCGGCCTGCCGATCGAGAAATGCTCCGGCCGCAAGCCGACCAGCACCTTCATGCCCGTGGCCGGCTGCCTGATGAAGGAATAGTCGGACAGGTCCATCTCGACGCCGGTCGACCGGTGGGTCGCGACGACGCGGTTGCCGGTGAGATCGATCGTCGTCTCGAAGACGTTCATCGGCTGCGAGCCGACAAAACGAGCGACGAAGAGGTTGGCCGGCCGCTCGTAGATCTCGTCCGGCGTGCCGATCTGCTGGATGACGCCGCCGTCCATTACAGCGATCCGCGTCGCCATAGTCATCGCTTCGACCTGGTCATGGGTAACGTAGACGACCGTCTTCTTGAGGTCGTGGTGGAGCTTCTTGATCTCCAGACGCATCTCGGTGCGCAGCTTGGCGTCGAGGTTGGACAACGGCTCGTCGAACAGGAACACGTCGACATTCTTCACCAGCGCGCGGCCGATGGCGACGCGCTGGCGCTGGCCGCCGGACAGTTGCGCCGGACGGCGGTCGAGCAGCGGTTCGATACGCAACAGCTGTGCGGCCCAGGCGACACGCCGCTCTATCTCGCCGCGGTCGAGCCGTTGCGCCGAGAGGCCGAACTTCAGGTTGCCGCGCACCGTTTTTGTCGGATAGAGCGCATAGGACTGGAACACCATGGCCAGGCCGCGGTCCTTGGGATCGAGATCGGTGACATCGCGGCCGCCGATGGTGATCGAGCCTGCGGTCACCTCCTGCAGGCCGGCAAGCAGGTTAAGCAATGTGGTCTTGCCGCAGCCGGACGGGCCGAGCAGCACCAGGAACTCGCCGTCATTGACGGTGAGGTCGAGATCCTCGAGCACGGTGACGCGCCCGAACTGCTTGACGATATTTTTGAATTCGACCTTCGGCACGGCTATCCCTTGATGGCTCCGGCGGTGATGCCCTGGACGAAGAATTTGCCGAGCCCGAAATAGACCACCAGCGGCGGGATGGCCGTCAGCAAAGCTGCGGCCATGTCGACATTGTAGTGGACCTCGCCGCGCTCCGTGATGACGGTGTTGGCCAGGATGACGGTCATCGGTTGGGCGCCCATGCCGCCAAAGGTGAGCCCGATCAGGAAGTCGTTCCAGACGCTGGTGATCATCAGGATCAGCACGACGATCATGATGTTGCCGGACATCGGCAGGATGATCTCGGCGAAGATGCGCCAGAAGCTACCGGAATCCATGATCGCCGCGTTGATGATCTCGGGCGGCACGTCCTTGTAGAAATTGCGGAAGATCAACGTCAGCAGCGGCATCGCCAGCACGGCGTGGATGACGGCGATCGCCCAAATGGTGCCGTAGATGCCGAGCGAGGCGGTCAGGGCGACCAACGGGATCATGATGATCTGGAACGGCACAAAGACGCACATGAACAATACGAACAGAAAGGGGCCAGCCCAGCGGACGTTCCACAGAGCCAGCGCGTAGCCGGTGACCGACGCCAGGGCGATCGACAGGAACAGGCTCGGGAACAGAATGGCGAGCGAGATGAAGAATCCGTGCCTGACACCCTCGCACGTCATGCCCGAGCAGACTTCTGCCCAGGCCTTCCACCAGCCTTCGAATGTCCAGGTGGTCGGCAGCGAAAAGACCTCGCCGAGCGCGATCTGGTCCATTGTCTTGAAAGAGGTGACGATCACCACGTAGAGCGGGATCGAAATGAAGGCCGCGCACATGGCGAGGAACACGAGGACGGCGATCGACGCTCCCTTGATGCGGCGGCGCCTACGGGGGTAGACGCGCCCGCCGATGCGCGCGGCCGCTGATGTCTCGTAAGCGGACACGGCATTCATACGGCGGCGGCCTGGCGACGGCGGACTTGCCAGGCGGTGACCAGCATCAGCGGCAGGAAGACGGCAGCCGTGATCAACAGCATGATGACTGCTGCGGCGGACGCGTAACCGATGTTGGAACGGGTCGAATAGGCGTTGATGACGAAATAGGCCGGCGTCCAGGTTGACGTACCGGGTCCGCCATTGGTCATGGCGAGCACGATGTCGTAGGTCTTGACCACGCCGAGCGACAGCAGGATCGCGCAGGTCAGGAACGTGAACTTCAGCATCGGAATGATGATCTCGACGTAGAGCCGCCAGAAGCTCACGCCGTCGAGCTTGGCGGCGCTCCAGATTTCCGTGTTGATCGACTTCAGGCCGGCCAGCATCAGCGCCATGTAGAAGCCGAGCCCGTGCCAGATCGAGGCGAGAATGATGCCGTAGATTGCCGTGGCCGGATCGGCCAGCCAGTTGAAATTAGCGCTTTCCCAGCCCAGCTGGTGCAGGAAGTTCTGGACACCGAGGGCCGGGTTGAACATCCAGCGCCAGACGATGCCGGTGACGATCAGCGACACCGCGAGCGGATAGAGAAAAATCGTCCGGAAGAAGCCTTCGCCGCGCTTTTCCTTCTCGATCATCGCGGCCAGGATGAAACCCAGCACGATGGCGAGCGCGCTGCCGATCGCCAGGACGACGACGTTCCGGAGCGAGGTCATCCAGACGCCGTCGCTGAAAAGCCGGTCATACTGGCGCGCCCAAACTGCGGGGTCGATCGCGTAGTCAGGGAAACGACGCGAACGCGTGAACGACATCCAGATCGTCCATCCGATGGCGCCGGCGAAGGCCACCAGGGTGACCGTGAGCGCAGGAATCAGCGCAAGCTGCGGCGAGACCTTGCTCCACCTGAGCGCCATTCGGGTTCCTCCCTCGAAGGCCTGCCTTAGCCGATCGCGGCCCTGGCAATTTTCATATTAGCGTTAAACCAATCATGACGATATCGCTCTGTCAACAGTAACAAGCAAATCGGGATCAAATGGCACCGGGCATTCGAGAAAACGACGCTGCAGCGCAGCAAACCCGCGCTTTGGCGGGTGAGAATTCATATTGACAAAGCGCGCGGCGGGGAGCAAAGGCGATATTAACGCTCATACGAAATTCGACCTATCGGAAGGAAAACGTCATGAAAGGGATCACCGGCTTCGGCCACGCCGCCATCAAGGTGAAGGACCTGGACGCCAGCCTCGCCTTCTATAGGGACAAGCTCGGCTTTCCCGAGATGCTGCGCCTTCACAATAAGGACGGCAGCACTTGGCTGGTGTATCTCAGGATCACGGAAGAGGTGTTCTTGGAGATATTTCCCGGTGCGGAAAACGATCGCGCTCCCGGCTGGAACGCCAACGGCGTCAATCACATGTGCCTGACGATCGACAATCTTGACAGCTTCTGCCCGGCGATCGAGGCCAACGGCATCAAGCTGACCGCACAGATCAAGGACGGGCTCGACGGCAACCGCCAGGCCTGGATCGAGGATCCTGACGGCAATCGCATCGAGCTGATGGAGATGCACGCCGATTGCCTTCAGTACAAGGGTCTGAAACGGTTGCGCGAAGAGGGATTGCTGCCGGCTTAAGTCCTCTCAGGCAACATGGCCAATGTGACGAGATCTTGCAGAGAACCCGTACCCGACTGAAGGACATCGCGGTGGCCACCGGCTACTCGGCGAACACCGTTTCGCTGGCGCTGCGCGGCAGTCTGCGAATTCCGGAGGAAACGCGCGACCGTATCCAGTCGGCCGCGCAGAGCCTGAACTATTTTCCGAACACCATCGCGCAGGCGCTGGTCAGCCGCGAGACGCGGACGATCGGGCTGGTGCTCACCGACATCATGAACCCGACGCTGACGCTGGTGTCGCGTTTCCTCGAGAGGGAGCTCGCCCAGCGTGGTTATTCCCTGATGCTGGCCGCCAGCGACCACGATTCCGCCAAGGAGTGGAGTGCGCTGAACGTGTTCCGCTCGCGGCAGGTCGACGGCATCCTCATCTATCCGACCAACCACGACCGGCTCGACCACATCCGCGCGGTGCGTCAGGTCGGATATCCCGCACTGGTGCTTGCCGATATTCCGGTTGCCGGCCTCGACGTGGTGGCGATCGACGACCGCAGCGGCGGCTACAAGGCGGTCCGACACCTGATCGAGCGCGGCCATCGTCGCATCGCCATGCTCGACGCGGCGCAGCTGCTCGGCAACAGCGAAAAGCATGACGGCGCGTTTCGCGCCGTGACCGAGGCAGGGCTTCCCGCCGATGCGCTCGTCGTGGTCAAGCCCGGCGGCCATTCGGCGACCGACGGTTTTCAGGCGATCGGCGAGGCAATGAAGCTGAAGCAGCGGCCGACGGCGCTGTTTGCCACGACCGATTCGCTCGCCATCGGAGCGTTGCGCTGGTGTCGCGAGCAGGGCGTCTCCGTGCCCGGCGGACTGGCGATCGTCGGCTATGACAACACCGAAGCGGCGGACTTCAGCTCGGTGCCGATCACGTCGATCAACTATGCCGCCGCCGCGGTCAGCAGCCATGCGGTTGAGCGGATCCTGTCGATGATCGGCAAGCCGTTATCGACGCCGATCGTGACGCTGATCGACCCGGAACTGGTGATCCGCCAATCCACCTGAGGCACGGCGCGTTCGCTCGTCAGACACGACCAGCGTGGCAGCGCGATGCGCAGTGGCGGAGCGGACGTTGCTCACCGGTTTCGTGCGCCCTACGTGTGCAGCGAAAGATTGATGTAGCTGAGGGGCTTTCAGTTGCGGCGGCAAAATCGTAAATTCGGTTACGTTTGGGTGGGCATCCTCGCCAAATTGGTCTGACAGAGACATTAAGAAGATAATGAAATGAATATGTTACGCCACAGACTTGCGGTGGCGCCAATGATGGATGGGGAAGATAGATAAATAAAATCAAATGTTTATGAGGGTTTGTGTGCAACAACTGCACACGAAAGTTCTCCTTCTCGTCCATATCCGTTCTTGCGACCGAGTATCCGACCGCACTCTTAGGACGCCTTTTGAATAGCTGCGCTGACTTATCTCGCGAGGGCCGTCGCCAGTGTATCCGCGATCTGCCGTCTGCCAGATGGCGGACGTCACACAAAGCTGATCCCACGCGGCGCTGCTGATGTCCTCGACACCAATGCCCGGCTACGCATGCGTATTGTGCGGGAGCCGTAACAGTGCCTGCGCTCGCTGCAATATCAAAAGATGCTCCAGGGAGGCCACACCCACCGCCCATTCGGTCGGCGGTGAAAGCGCGTCGTTGCAATGCAAGTGAAAAAAACTACCGGGCAATCAAAGCAGACATTTCTGGACTGTTTGTCGAGCGAGGCGGAGTTTGGCGCAACGCTTGAACTTCAGCCGGGACCGAAATGGCCTTACCGTCCGATCCAGATCACGACGCCCGCGAAACACTTCGACTGATCGGTCCCGATCCGCAGAACTGGGTGCCGGATCGGGAGGGCATCGACCACAATGTCTTCATCGTCGGTGGCGGGCAGACGGGCGCGACCTTCGCCTTCGCGCTGAGGCGCGCCGGCATCGGCAAGGTCACGGTCATCGACGCCGCATCGGACGAAGGCAAGGCCGGCATCTGGCTTACCCATGCGCGGATGAACCGGCTGCGGACGCCGAAAGGCCTGCCGGGACCAGAACTCGGTCTGCCAGGCTTGAGCTTTCAGTCATGGTATGAAGCCCGCCACGGTGCGGAAGCGTATGCCGGTTTCGACCGCATCGCGCGGACGGATTGGGCGAGTTACCTGAAATGGTATCGAGAGTTCCTCGGTATCGGCATCCGCTACGGCACGCGTCTCCTGCGCATCGAGCCGGCTGCCGGGCATTTCCGCCTCGATCTCGAAGCGGAAGGCAAACGATCGGTCGAAACAGCGCGCAAGATCATCCTGGCCAATGGCTTTGGCGGCAGCGGCGGTGCGGTGATACCGGATGTGTTCGCAGCTCTTCCCCCGGGTATCGTCGCGCACAGTTCGGCGGCAATCGATTTTGCCTCGCTCAAGGGCAAGGCTATCGCTGTCGTCGGTTCCGCGGCTTCGGCATTCGATGCAGCCGGGACGGCCCTTGAGGCCGGGGCAAAATCGGTGCGTCTCTTTGCCCGCCGCAACAGCATTGCCAGCGTGCCGATCAATCGCGTCCGCGGCTATCCCGGTGCCTATGACAACTATCCGCTGCTGCCGGATGCGGTGCGCTGGCGCCAGGCGCTGCGGTTTCGCGATGCCGGTTCGACGCCGCCACCCGATGCGGTGGAGCGGATGGTGCGGCACCAGAATTTCCACCTGCACCTCGGCGCCCCATGGACGAAGGCCGGTGTCGACAGCGGTAAGGTCGTCACCGAGATCGCCGGTGAGACGTTTGCCTTCGACTTCGTCATCGCCGGTACCGGCTATTTCGCCGACCCGACACGCAAGCCCGAATTCGCCGATTTCGCCGCCTCTATCCGCCTGTGGCGCGACCAGTACGCGCCGCCCAAAGCAGAACGCGATAAATTCTTCGGCGCCCATCCCTATCTCGGTCTCGGTCATGAATTCCTTGAGAAGGCGCCGGGCGAGGCGCCGTTCCTGAAGGATGTCCATGTCTTCAATCCCGGCGGCTTCGTCAGCTTCGGCCTGCCGATCGGCGATATCCCGTCGATCAGGCGCGATGTGCCCGCCGTGGTTGCCCGCATCAGCCGCGATCTCTTCCTCGCCGATCTCGACAGCCATGAGAGCCGCATAACCGGCAGCCATCCGGCCGAATTCGGCGAAGAGGCCTATGCCTCTGCCGTTTGGCGGCCGGCGCAGACCATCGCGGCGGAATAGACGCATTTCAATGGACAAGTGCCGATGACCTTCAGCCCTGACCTTTCCGACCCGTTCGTCGCCACGGCGGTTGAGTTGCGCGAGATCTTCGATCGGGATGCGGTGGCGCGTGACAAGGCCGGCGGACGGCCGGTCGAACAGATCCGGCTGCTGAAGGAGAGCGGCTTGCCGTCGGCGCAGATTCCCAAGCGCTATGGCGGCAAGGGCGCATCCTGGCTGTCGGTGCTTCGCGTGGTGCGCGAATTCGCCCGCACCGATGGTTCGCTCGCCCATCTCTACGGCTACCATCATCTGCCGCTTAACGGCGTGTTGTTTCGCGGCACGCAGGCGCAAAAGGATCAGCTGCTAACGCGCTCAGCCCGGGAAAACTGGGTCTGGGGCAATTCCGGCAACGCCATGTCAAAGACCTCGACGGCCAAGCGCAACGGCAAGGGCTGGATCCTCAGCGGCTTTCGGCCTTTTTCTTCCGGTTCGCATATCGCCGACTATATCCAGGTCGCCTGGGAGGACGGTCAGGACCGGCTGGCAGCGGCGATCCCGGCCGATCGCGAAGGCATCGTCATCGAGGGCGACTGGGATGGTGTCGGCCAGCGCCAGACGGGTTCCGGCAAGGTGACCTTCAAGGATGTGCATGTCTGCGACGACGAACTGATCGGCTCACCCGCGGCGCCGCTAACGCCGTTCCAGACGCTGACGTCACTTTTCCAGCAGGCGGTCCTGCTCAACCTGTTCGTCGGCAGTGCGCAGGGAGCACTGAGCGAAGGGCGCGACTATACGGTCTCGCAATCGCGCCCCTGGATCTATTCCGGCTACGAGAAGCACACGGACGACCCGTTCGTGCAGCGCAAATATGGCGATCTCTATATCCGAACGCTCGCCGCGGCCGAACTCGCCGATGTGGCGGCGAAAAGCCTCGATGCCGCCTATAGCCAAGGCGAGGCCTTGACCCTGGAGCAGCGCGGGCAGACGGCGATCGATCTCGCCACCGCCAATGTCTATGCCGGGCAAATCGGCCTCGATGCCTCGAGCGAGGTTTTCGAGGTGATGGGCGCCCGCTCGGCCACCAAGGCCAACGGCTTCGACAGGTTCTGGCGCAACGTGCGAACGCACACGCTGCACAATCCGGCCGAGTACAAGAAGCGCACCATTGGCACCTGGTTGCTGACCGGGGACTTCCCGGTCGGCGGATTGTATCGCTGAGGAGGCGGGAGACATGGCCAGGCGCAAGGACAAGCTCAAGCTTGGAGCGTTTCTGCTCTTCACCGGCCACCATGTCGCCGCTTGGCGTCATCCGGCGGCGGGCGAGGGAACCAGCCTCAGCGACTACATTGAACTTGCCAGGTTGGCGGAAGCGGCCAAGTTCGACACGATCTTCTTCGCCGACGGCGTCGCGGCGCGGCTGAAGGATCTGGAGGTCGCCAGCCGCAAGGCGCATAGCGGCGTCTATCCGTTCGAGCCGATCACGCTGCTGTCGGCGCTTTCGGCGGCGACCAGGAACATCGGCCTGATCGCCACGGCTTCGACCAGCTATTCCGATCCCTACAATCTGGCCCGCCAGTTCGCTTCGCTCGATCATTTGAGCGGCGGCCGTGCCGGCTGGAACCTGGTCACCTCTTCCGATCCGGAAGCGGCGTTCAATTTCGGCCACGAGGCGCATATCCAGCACGGCGACCGCTACGACCGGGCTGAAGAATTCGTCGATGTGGTGCTCGGCCTCTGGGACAGCTGGGAAGACGATGCCTTCTCGCGCGACAAAGCGAGTGGGCGCTATTTCGACAAGGACAAGCTGCACGTGCTGAACCACAAGGGCCAGCACTTCAAGGTGCGCGGTCCGCTGAACACGCCGCGAACGCCGCAAGGTCATCCGGTTGTGGTCCAGGCCGGGGCGTCCGGTCCGGGCAAGGAGCTGGCGGCTCGTACCGCGGAAGCGATTTTCGCCGCGCAGATCACGCTCGACGAAGCCACCGCATTCTATGCCGACGTCAAGGGCAGGCTCGGCAACTATGGCCGCTCGGAAGATGACCTGAAGGTGCTGCCTGGCATCTTCCCGGTCGTCGGCCGGACCGAAGCCGAGGCGCAGGAGAAGTTCGAACAGCTGCAGGACCTGATCCAGCCGGAAGTCGGCCTCGGCCTGGTGTCGGCGCTGGCTGGCGGCTTCGATCTCAGCTCATACCCGCTCGACGGGCCCGTGCCGGATTTGCCCGAGACCAACGCCGGCAAGAGCCGGCAGGCTCTGGTGATCGACCTGGCACGGCGCGAGAATCTGACCATTCGGCAGCTCTATCTGCGCATCGCCGGCGCCCGTGGCCACTGGCAGGTGGTCGGCACGCCGCAACAGATCGCCGACACCATGGAAGAGCGGTTCGAGAATTACGGCGCCGACGGCTTCAACATCATGGCGCCGATCATGCCTGGCGGCTTGAAGGATTTCATCGAACTGGTGGTGCCGGAACTGCGCCGCCGCGGCCTGTTCCGTCAGGAGTATGAGGGCAGGACCTTGCGCGACAATCTCGGCCTGAAGCGGCCGGCAAATCGGTTTTCGCGGTCCGCCGCGGCAGCCGCGGAATAGGCAGACCATGGCGCGCGACAAGCTCTTTCTCATTCAGCCGGGTTTCTCCGACCCGAAACATCCAGGCCGGACATTCGTCTGTCCCTATTGCAACCAGGTCGAAGGGATGCTCGCCGCCTTTCCCGATCTCGCCGCCAGACTGGACGTCGAGCGCGTGCCGTTCGCGAGGCCGAGGGACAAGGTGATCGACGCGCTCGGCGAGCGGCATCAGTCCCTGCCGGTGCTCGTCATCGGCGGCGATCCGCCCACCGACCTGCCGACGGCCAAGGGCCAGGCCTTCGCCGACGACACCAAATGCATTCTTGCGCTTCTGGCCGAGCGCCACGGCTTCCCGCATCTGCATGAGTGACAGCATGACCTTCGATCCCGATACCTCCAATCCATGGATCGCCAAGGCGGTCGAACTGCGCGACATCTTTGCCCGCGACGCGGTCGAGCGCGACCAGCTTGGTGGCAGGCCGAGCGAACAGATACGCCTGCTCAAGGAAAGCGGCCTGCTCACAATCGTCATCCCCAAGGAATTCGGCGGCGCCGGCGAACCCTATTCGACGGCGCTGAAGATCGGCCGCGAGTTCGCCAAGGTCGACGGCTCGATCGGCCACATCTACGGCTACCATTTCAGCGCATTGATCGCCGCCAGGCTCAATTCGGACGAGCCGCGTTCGGCCGATCTGCTGCGGCGTTCGGCTGCCGGCGACTGGTTCTGGGGCAACACCGGCAACAGCTTTTCCAAAACGCTGTTCGGTCGCAAGGATGGCGAGTGGACGATCGTCAATGGTTTCAAACCCTTCGCCTCCGGCTCGCATGTGGCCGATTATCTTTCGACCTCGTGGGAAGACGAGATCAGCGGCGAGAGGAAATTCGCGGCAATCCCCGCGGATCGCGACGGCATCAGCATTCTCGACGACTGGGACGGCATCGGCCAGACGCAGACCGGCAGCGGCAAGGTCGCCTACAAGGATGTCAGGATCCACGACAGCGAACTGGTGCGCGGCTGGGTCGACGCCTCGCTGCCGATCCGCACCATCGGCCCGCTGCAGCAGCAAAGCGTGTTGCTCAATGTCTTCATCGGCACGGCCCAGGGCGCGCTGCTGGCGGCGCGGGACTACACGCTCAACAGTTCGCGGCCGTGGATGTATTCCGGCGTCGAGCGCCATATCGACGATCCGTGGATCAAGCGGCAATATGGCGAGCTCTGGGTCAAGACGCGAGCGGCAACGGTGCTGGCCGATCGCGCGGCGGCGGCGATCGATCACGCGATCGCCCGCGGCAAGGCGCTGACCGAGCAAGAACGCGGTGAGGCGGCGGTTGCCGTCGCCGCGGCCAATGTGCTGGCCGGCGATGTCGCGCTCGAAGTCACGACCGAGATCTTCGAGGTGATGGGCGCCCGCTCGGCGGTGCGCAAATACGGCTTCGACCGCTTTTGGCGCAACGCGCGCATTCATACCTTGCATAACCCTGCTGAATACAAGACCCGCACCGTCGGCACCTGGTCCCTGACCGGCGCCTATCCCGAGCCCGGCGTCTTTCGATGAGCGGCCGGCAGCTCCATCTCAACGTCAACATCCTGCATGCCGGCTTCTCGCCGGCGGCCTGGCGGATGGATGGCGTCGACCCCTATGCCGCCTTCACCGTCGACCACTATGTGCAGGTTGCGAAGATCGCCGAACGCGCCAAACTCGACGCCGTATTCCTTGCCGACCAGGCGGCAATCTCGGATCGCATCGACTATCGGCCGATCACATCGCTGGAGCCGACCATCGTGCTGGCGACGGTAGCCGCCGCAACAGAGCGCATCGGGCTGATCGCCACCGCTTCAACTAGCTTCAACGAGCCGTACAACATCGCCAGACGCTTCGCGACCCTCGACCATGTCAGTGGCGGGCGCATCGGCTGGAACATCGTCACCACGGCCGATCCCGCCTCGGCCCGCAATTTCGGCCTCACCGGCGCCATCGATCATAGCCGGCGCTACGAACGGGCAGCGGAATTCGCTGACATCGTCAAGGCATTGTGGGACAGCTGGGAGGACGATGCCTTTATCGGCGACGTCGCCAGCGGGCGTTTCGTCGATGCCGCCAAGGTTCACGCCATCGAGCATAAGGGCACACATTTTTCGGTTCATGGCCCGCACAATGTGCCGCGTTCGCCGCAAGGACATCCGGTGGTCATCCAGGCCGGCGGTTCGGATGACGGCAAGGACCTCGCCGCCCGCCACGCCGAAGCGGTGTTTTCCGCGTCGCAATCCTTCGAGGAGGCGCTCGGCTATGCGCGGGAGCTGAAGGCGCGTGCCGTCGCCTATGGCAGGAGCGGCGGCGTGCCGCTCAATCTTGCCGGGCTCGCCACGATCATAGGCAGCACCGAGGCCGAGGCGAAGCGAAGGCAAGAAGAGCTCTGGGACCGCATCCCGCTCGACTACAGCCTTGGGCGGCTGTCCGGTGTGCTTGGCATCGACCGCGACCGGCTGAAGCTCGACGAAAAATTGCCCGATACCATTCCGCTGCCGGCCAACGGCGGCCACACCTTCTTCAAGGCCACGCTCGCGCTCGCGCGCAGCAACGATTTCACCGTTCGCCAGCTGATCCGGGCGCTGAACGGCAGCACCGGCCACCGCACCATCGTCGGCACGCCGGAGCAGATCGCCGACGATATCGAAAGATGGTTTGTCGCCGGCGCCGCCGACGGTTTCAACCTGATGCCGGACGTGCTGCCGACCGGACTGGAGGTTTTTGTCGATACGGTGGTGCCGATCCTGCGCCGGCGTGGCCTGTTCCGCACAGAATATGAAGGGCGCACGCTGCGCGACCATCTCGGCCTTATCAGGCCCGAAAGCCGTTTTGCACCGCAGCCGCACAAGGCGCCAGCGCTGCATGAGGCCACCCATTGAATGATCATCAAAATACAACGGAGCGGAAGGTCCTGCCACTGACCTCCATGCCCGGCCAAAATACAGGCCCGACAATGAGCGCTGATACCGAATTTCTTTGGTACATCCCGAATCAGGTCGATCCCGGTCACCGCGGCGAGCCGGCCGTCGAGGACCACAACAGCCTGGAGACGCTGACCAGCCACGCGAAGGCGCTTGAGGAACACGGCTGGAAGGGCGCGCTGATCGGTACCGGCTGGGGTCGGCCCGACACGTTTACTGTCGCGGCCTCGCTCGCCGCGCGGACCACCTCCTTCGAGCCGCTCATCGCGATCCGCCCGGGTTACTGGCGGCCGGCGCACTTCGCATCCGCCGTAGCCACGCTCGATCAGCTGACTGCCGGTCGCGTTCGTATCAACATAGTGTCGGGCAAGGACAACCTCGCTGCGTATGGCGACAGCGAAGGTGACCAGAACCATCGCTATGCCCGCACCCGAGAATTCATGCGGCTGGTTCGCAGACTTTGGACTGAAGAGAAGGTGACCTTTGCGGGCGAGCACTTCCAGGTCACTGGTTCTACCGTGATGCCCCGCATCCATGTCCGTGGCGATCGGCGCCATCCCAAGCTCTACTTCGGCGGCGCGTCGGAGGCGGCCGAGCTTGTGTCGGCCAGCGAGGCGGATGTCCAGCTCTTCTGGGGAGAGCCGCTCGACGGCGTCCGGGAGCGGATCGAGCGGCTCAAAGCCTTGAGCAGGGAACTTGACCGAGACCTCCCGCCTCTCGAATTCGGGTTGCGGGTCACCACGCTGGTCCGCGACACCGCTGGGCAGGCCTGGGCGGACGCAGAGGCGAAAGTCGACGAGATGGCCAAGGGCAAGGGCGCCGGCTGGAACGATCACGGTCGGGCGGTAGCGGTGGGCCAGCAGCGGCTGCTCGATCTGCACGCGCGCGGCGAGGTGCTGGACGACAACCTCTATACGGCGCCGGGCAAGTACGGCGGCGGTGGCGCCGGCACCACCTGGCTGGTCGGCTCGGCCGCCGACGTTGCCCGCTCGCTCGGCAGGTACCGGGATCTCGGCATCACGCACTTCGTGCTCTCGGATACACCGTATCTTTCCGAGATCAAGCGGCAAGGCGATCAATTGCTTCCGCTATTGCGCAATGGGGCCTAAGCCGCGCTTCTGAATAGGAAACACGATGTCACAGCCGGCCGCCTTCAGCATCCGCCCTTCCGACGCTGACCTACGCGGTGAAGCGGCGCTACGGCGGCGTTATCGAGCGCCGCAAAGCGCGCATACCGGAAACTGGAACGAAGCCCTCGAGGCGATCCTTTCGCATCGCTCGGTCCGCAACTATCTGGCCAGGCCGCTGCCTGAAGGCACGCTGGAACTGATCGTCGCTGCCGCCCAGTCGGCGCCAACTTCTTCCAATCTCCAGGCGTGGAGTGTCGTCGCCGTCGAGGATCCGGCGCGCAAGGCGCGGCTTGCCGGACTGGCGGCGATCAATCGCCATATCGAGCAGGCGCCGCTGCTGCTGGTCTGGCTGGCCGATCTGTCGCGGCTGCGTACCATTGCCAAGGCAAATGGCCGGGCGGGCGAGGGGCTCGACTATCAGGAGAGTTTTCTGCTGGCCGTGATAGACGCCGCACTTGCAGCACAAAATGCCGTGGTGGCGATCGATGCGCTCGGGCTCGGCTCCTGCTACATCGGCGCCATGCGCAATCATCCGCAGGAGGTGGCGCGCGAACTCGGCCTGCCGCCGGAAACCGTCGCGATGTTCGGCTTGACCGTCGGCTGTCCCGATCTCCTGGCCGCGACTGACATCAAGCCCAGACTGCCACAGACAGTGGTTCTGCACCGTGAGCGCTACCAGTCAGCTCCGCATCCGGACGATCTCGCAGCCTACAACCAGACGCTTCGCACCTTCCAGCAGGAGCAGTCGATGCCTGAGGTCGACTGGACCGAGCTGATGTCGAACCGCATCGGCAGCACGGCGGCGCTGAAAGGCCGTGATCGCCTGGGCGAAGTGCTCAAAGCGCTGGGCTTCAAGCTAAAATAGGCGCGCGCGCCTGCTCGCGAGACCGAGGTGAGACTATTCCGCAGCGACGATGGCGATGCGGGCCGGCAGCGGCACTGGCGGCGTGAAGTCGAGAGCCCCAAGCCGCCGCGCCTCGGCCTTCAGCCAACCATGGAAGCGCTCGACTGTCGCCAGCTTCGCCTTGTGCGGCGTGGTCGCGAAATAATAGGAAAACTCGACCGGCTGCGGCGAGCCGAACGGACTGACCAGCCGCCCTGCGGCAAGGTCAGGCTCGGCCAGTCGGAATTTGCCGAGACCGATGCCCTTGCCGGCCACAGCGGCATCGAGCACCAGCGACGACTGGCTAAGCCGTATGCCACCTTCGACAAGCCGGCCAGACAGGCCATTGGATCGCAGCCAGCCCTTCCAGTCCGGGCAGCTAGGATCGCGTTCTGGTCCTTCCTCATGCAGGATCGGCGCGTTACGCAGCCCCTCCGGCCCGCGGTAGAGGCCGTGCGTACGGGCAAATTCCGGGCTGCAGACAGGCAGCACCGCTTCCGAAAACAGCCGTTCGGTGACGAGGCCGCTATAGGCGCCCGAGCCGTAGCGGATGACACAGTCGACGTCTTCGCTGGCAAAATCGGCAAGCCTGGTCGATGCATCGACCAGCACTTCGAGGCCGGGCACCGCATCGCGCAGCGCGTCGAGGCGCGGGATCAGCCATTTGCTGGCAAAAGAGGGCGCGACCGACACCTTGATCGGTGCATCTTCCTCGTCGCCGGAAATGCGTGCGACCGATTCGACAACGACGTCGAAAGCCTCGGTGAGACCAGGCATCAGCGCCTGGCCGGCCGAAGTCAGCAGAAGCTCGCCGCGGTTGCGCTGGAACAGTGGTTGCCCGAGGTGATCCTCGAGCAGGCGGATCTGCTGGCCGATAGCGGCGGGCGTGACGTGGAGCTCTTCCGCCGCCCGCGTAAAGCTCAAATGGCGGGCGGTTGCGACAAAAGCGCGAAGCGAGGTCAGCGGCGGAAGTCTCGCCAGCGTCGGTCGCAGCTTCCTTGTTTTCGCACGAATGAAATCAACCATGAGGCGCATTCAACACTTTCAGGCCCGGCGCGACGAGGGCGGGCTTTGCGCCAAAGCACGCAGGGGAAAATTTCGTTTGCCGCAGCGTCGCGCCAGCAGGAACGGAAATCTAAGAAATCGCAATGTCTACTATTCTTGTAGAATAAGGTCGGGATGCTGATTTGGGCGGCGACGAGCCTCGCCGGATCCAAAGCCGGGTCCTGGAATGAAACCGTCGTGCGAAGCGGCGCTTTCGGCAGACGATAGAAAATCATTCTTCCGGTTTTGCGGCGCCACGGGGATCATTGCGTCGAGGCGCCGAAATGCGTTCGGCCGCCGGATGCAATCCGTTTTCCGGAGCCCAAGACCATGTCTGTCAATCGTCGTCATTTCAACCAGCTGTTGCTGCTTGGCGGTGCGAGCTTCGCATTGCCCGGTCTTTCCTTTGCCGCCGAAGGCACGCCGGTCCAGGGCGGCACGCTCAACTGGGCCTACTATCCCGACCCCACGTCGCTGATTGCCATCAACACCTCTTCAGGCACCGGCCAGGCCATCGGTCCCAAGGTCAATGAAGGCCTGCTTGATTTCGCCTATGACCTCAGCCCGAAACCGCTGCTGGCGACCGAGTGGTCGATCAGCGATGACGGCCTGCGCTACACCTTCAAGCTGCGCCAGGGCGTCAGATGGCATGACGGCAAGGACTTCACCTCACAAGATGTTGCCTTCACCATCTTGCGGCTGAAGGAGGCGCATCCGCGCGGCCGCATCACCTACCAGAATGTCACGGCGGTTGAGACGCCCGATCCGCACACCGCCATCATCGTGCTGTCGAAACCGGCGCCCTATCTGATCACGGCGCTGAGCAGTTCGGAATCGCCGATCGTGCCGAAGCATGTCTACGAAACGTTCAAGCCGGCGGAACAGCCCAAGCTGGAGCAGACGATCGGCACCGGTCCCTTCGTGCTCAAGGAATGGGTGCCCGGCAGCCATCTGATCTTCGATCGCAACCCAGACTATTGGGACGCGCCGAGGCCCTATCTCGACCGTGTCGTCCTGCATGTCATCCTCGATCCGGCTGCGCGCTCGGCGGCTCTTGAAACCGGTGAGATCGACATCGGCGCCAATCCCGTGCCGCTGGCCGATATCGAGCGGCTGAAGGCAAACCCCGCTCTGGTCGTCGACACCAACACCTACGCCTATTCTGGCCCGCAGCAGCAATTGTTCTTCAACTATGAAAATGAAATCCTGACCAAGCGCGAGGTGCGCCTGGCCATTGCCCATGCGATCGACCTGCAGAAGCTGGTCGACATCGCGCTCTACGGCTACGCCCAGGTATCGCCAAGCCCAATCAGCACCGCACTGCCCAAATGGTACGACCCGAGCATCAAGGCGCGTGAGCCCGACCCCAAACTAGCGGAGAAACTGCTCGACGATGCCGGCTATAAGCGCGGCGCAGACGGCAAGCGCTTCAAGCTCCGGCTCGCCTACAACGCGTTCCTGCCGGCGTCCTATGCCGACTTCATCAAGCAGTCGCTGGCAGCGGTCGGTATCGATGCCGAGATACTGAAGCTCGATCTGTCGACGTTCCTGAAGACGGTTTACACCGACCGCGCCTGGGATTTGGTCATCGAATCGCTGTCGAACACCTTCGATCCGACGCTCGGCGTGCAGCGCGCCTACTGGTCGAAGAACTTCAAGATCGGCCTCGTTTTCTCCAACGCCAGCCACTATGCAAACCCCGAGGTCGACCAGATCCTTGAAGCCGCCGCGATCGAGCCTGACGAGACCAAGCGGCGCGAGCTCTGGTACAAATTCCAGCACATCATCCATGACGACGTGGTGTCGGTCGATCTCGTCGCCGCCGGCGCCCAGATCGTCGCCAACAAGAAGGTCCGGGATTTCGCGCCCGGCGCCCAGGGCATCAACAACAGCTTCGCGCAGATCTGGCTCGCGCCAAACGCATAAGCATTTGGATCTCCTTTTTCTGGGATTGGCGCGTGAAGCCGCCGATCCGACTTTTCTCCATGAAAGACAAATCGCGCAAACGCGGAGTACCGACCATGACCATCAACCGACGCCTATTCAATCAGTTCCTGCTGCTGGCCGGCGCGAGTACCGCGCTTCCCGCCGGGGCCTTCGCGCAAGACGCAAAGCCGGTGGCCGGCGGCACGCTCAACTTCGTCTACTATCCCGAGCCCAACCAGATCGTTTCCATCAACACCAGCGCCGGCGGGCCGGCCACCATCGGCCCGAAGATTTTCGACGGCCTACTCGCTTACGACTACGACCTCAATCCAAGGCCGCAACTGGCCACCGAATGGTCGATCAGCGACGACGGGCTCGAATATGTCTTCAAGCTGCGCGAGGGGGTGAAATTCAGCGATGGCCACGACCTGACATCGCAGGACGTGGCCTTTTCGATCTCGCGGCTGCGCGAAGCCCATCCGCGCGGGCGCATCACCTTCCAGAATGTCACCGACATCGACACGTCGGACCCGCATGTCGTGAAGATCAAATTGTCGAAACCGTCCGCCGCGCTGATCTCTGGCCTGGCCGCGACGGAATCGCCTGTCGTGCCCAAGCACATCTACGAGAAGCTGAAGCCGGCCGACGATCCGTCTTTCGAGCAGATCATCGGCAGCGGACCGTTCGTGCTGAAGGAATGGGTGAAGGGCAGCCACATCATCGTCGAAAAGAATCCGACCTATTGGGATGCGCCCAAACCCTATCTCGACCGGATCATCTTCCGCTTCATCACCGATCCCGGCGCGCGTGCCGCAGCGCTGGAGACGGGCGAGGTCGACATTGGGCCGAACCCGGTGGCGTTCGCCGATCTGGAGCGTTTCAAGGCGCTGCCGCAATTCGTCGTCGACAGCACGGTCTTCGCCTATAGCGGCCCGCTGCACCAGCTGATCATCAACCTCGAAAACCCGATCCTGAAGGAGAAGAAAGTCCGTCAGGCAATCGCGCACGCGATCGACCTCGACGCGGTGAATGCCATCGTGTTCTACGGCTATGGGCAGGTGTCGCCGACGCCGATCAGTGTCGTCAACAAGAAGTATTTCGATCCCGATGTGAAGGCCGCGACCGTCGATACGGCGCTGTCGGAAAAACTGCTCGACGAGGCGGGCTTCAAGCGGGGAGCGGACGGCATCCGCTTCAAGCTCAGGCTCACCAACAACCCGTATAACCCGTGGGGCTATGCCGACTTCCTCAAACAGGCGTTGGCGAAGATCGGCATCGACGCCGAGATCCAGAAATTCGACTTCGGCACCTATGTCAAAACCATCTACACCGACCGGACCTGGGACCTGTCGACGGAATCCTGCGGCAACATCTTTGACCCGAGCGCCGGCGCACAGCGGCTCTACTGGTCGAAGAACATCAAGATCGGGCTGCCGTTCTCGAACGGCGCGCACTACGAGAACCCTGAGGTCGACCGACTGCTGGAAGCCGCTTCCGTCGAGCTCGACGAAGCCAAACGCAAGCAGCTGTTCTTCAGGTTCCAGGAGATCATCGCCGACGAGTTGCCGATCATCAATTTGATCGCACCGCCGACCATCATCATCGCCCGCAAAACCGTCAAGAACTACGCGCCGGGTGCGGAAGGCCTGTCGGCCAGTTTCGCCGACGCCTATATCGATCCGAACGCCTGAACCAGCGGATGACCGAAAAGAAAAGGGCCGCATGTCGATGCGGCCCTTTTTCGTTTCTGTCATTTGTGGGGCTGCAATCTCAGGCCAGAGCACGCAGCCTTGGGCTGGCGCCGACCAGAAGGCCAGCCAGGGCGATGGCCTGCGCCAGCTGTTCACTGATGGAACTCGATTCCCAGGCAACGCCGCGCAGCGGATGGCCGACGGCAAACAGATTGCCGTGGGTCTTGCCGTTACCGGCAATCACTTGGCCGCCATGCGTCGCGTCGATGCCGAAGCCGGTCGCATGCGGCCTGACGATGCCGTTATCGAGCAGGCTTTGGACGAATGGATCGGCGACCCGCCGCCAGTCATGCTCCTGATGGCCGCGGCAGTTGACGACACCATCGAAACGCAGCCGTTCGACCGCGCCGCTATCGCGCCAGCGGATCTCAGCGGCAATGCCGTCGGCCTGCGGATGGAGTGCCAGCACCCGTCCAGCTCCACCCACCCATCGGCCTTGGCTTCGCGCCAGCGCAACGCGCTCAAAGCTCGGCGGCGCCGCCCGGTGCGCGGTGACGTCCCAGAAGGCGCGCAGATGGCGTGTGAACTTTAGACGCTCCCTGTCGGTAGCGCCTTGCCACAGAGCCAGGATCCATGGCCGGATCGTCAGCGGCAGTCCTTGCCAGTTCAGGCCGGTGGCTTCGATTGCCCGGCGTTCGGCCTTGACCAGTACGAGAAGCGCCCTGGTGGTTTTCGGCAACGGACGCTCGGCGAGAAAGTCGCGCCATGCCTCGGTGTTGCGCCGTGGCTCGACAATCTGTCCCCGCCGCGACACGACACGGTAGCTGCCCTCGAAGCCGCGCGCTTCCATGCTGGCGACGACGTCGACCATGCTCAGGCTGGACCCGATCAGCAGCAGTTCCTTGCTGCCGGCTAGCCGGTCGAGTGCCGCCGGATCCCAGGGATTGGCGACATAGCGGGGATCGCTGACGATGGCTGCTTCCGTGGCGGATGGCTCGCTCTGGAACACTCCGGTTGCCAGCACCGCCTCGTCGGCCGGCAATTGCTGGCCATCGCTGGTGCCGACGCAGACACCCGATGGACCGGTCAGCATGTCGATGGCGGACGCCTTGACGTGGCGCAGCGAGGAACGCCCGTCCGCTTCTCTGACGGCTCTCGTCAGTTCGGACTGGACATAGCTGCCGAATAGCCAACGCGGCGGGCTGGAGTCCGGGACATCTTCGGGCGGCGTCCAGCCATGCTCAGGCCCATTCGCCACGAGCCAGCGAACGAGGTGATCGGAATCGTCCGGATGCAGCGAGAAGATGCGCGCCGCGCCGTTGACCAGATGTTGTGGATCGACGGTGCTGTAGGCAACGCCGCGACCGAGCTCCGCCCGGCGCTCGATGATGGTGATCGCCAGTGGTTCGGTCGAACGGTCAAGCAGCTTGATCGCGGTAACCGCGCCGGCAAAGCCGCCGCCTACAATGATGATTGAACGAGGGATCGAACGCGGGGAGGAAGAAGTATGAAGCATCAAGGACCCTTACGACGCCGGCGGTCCGTGGCTCTAGCCCATCACCCCGGCAGCGACCATCGTGCTGTCCCATAACCCGATGTCAAAAAACAATAATTGCCAGCTGGCGAAAGGCATTCTTTCGCTCAGCGGGTCTGGCAGGCGTTAGAGATGAAAGGCCTTTGCGACCAGCCCGAGAAACGCCCCCGAAGAGCCCCAATGACTGAAGATCGAAAGATAAAGCTTGGAGCCTTCATCCGCGGCCCTGGACATCATGTCGCTGCCTGGCGCCATCCTGATGTCCCCGCCAATCCCGGCCTGAGCTTTCAGCACTACGCAGAGGCCGCGCGCACCGCCGAGCGCGGTCTCTTCGACATGGTCTTCCTTGCCGACAGCCTCAGTGCGCGCAATGGCGAGCAGCCGATCGAGACTTTCGAGCGCACCGGCCATGTCGTGCATTTCGAGCCGCTGACGCTGCTGTCGGCGCTCTCGACCATCACGCAACGGATCGGGCTGGTGGCCACCGCTTCGACCACCTATTGGGAACCTTTCCACCTGGCGCGGCTGTTTGCCTCGATCGACCACCTGAGCGGCGGCAGGACAGGCTGGAATGTCGTCACCTCGGCCGATGCGCCGGCGGCGGCGAATTTCAGCCGCGACCAGCATCCCGTTCATGCCGACCGCTATGACCGCGCCGAGGAGTTCGTCGCCGTGGCGCAGAAGCTGTGGGACAGCTGGGACGACGATGCTTTCGTCGCCGACAAGGCTTCGGGCATCGCCATCGACCGGCATGGCATCCATGCCCCTGACCATGCCGGCCGGCATTTCCGGGTCAAAGGGCCGCTCAACGTCGCCCGCCCGCCGCAAGGCCATCCCGTCATCGTCCAGGCGGGTTCTTCCGATGCCGGCCAGCATCTGGCGGCGCGGACGGCGGAAGTGGTCTTCACCGCCCATCCGACCATCCAATCGGCGCGCGGTTTTTATGCCGAGCTGAAAGGCCGGCTGGCGTCGTTTGGCCGCTCTGCCGATTCCCTGAAAATCATGCCCGGTGTCTTCCCGGTCGTCGCGCCGACGCGCGCGCAAGCCGAGGACAGGTTCGACGCCATCCAACGCCTGGTCGATCCCGTGGTCGGCGTCGCCCTGGTTTCCGGATTGCTCGGCGGCGTCGATCTTTCCGGCCATCCGCTCGACGGACCGTTGCCGGAACTGGGCAGTTCCGATGCGGTGAAGAGCCGCCTGAAAGTCGTCTCCGAATTGGCCTCGAGCCGGAACCTGACCATCCGGCAATTGTATCTCGCCGTTGCCGGCGCGCGCGGCCATTTCCAGATCGTCGGCACGCCAAAAGACGTGGCCGACATGATGGAGGAATGGTTCGTCGGCGGCGCGGCGGACGGATTCAACGTCATGCCGCCGATCCTGCCGACGGGCCTCACCGATTTCGTCGATCTCGTCATTCCGGAACTGCAGCGGCGCGGCCTGTTCCGGACCGCTTACGAGGGCGGGACGTTGCGCGAGAATCTCGGCCTTGCGCGTCCGGTCCGCGGCGCCACCGAACACCAGGAAAGGAAAGCATCATGAGCGCGAGCACGATCGATTCGGAGACGTTTCGCCAATGGCTGGCCGATGGCGAGGAACTTGCGGTGCTGGATATCCGAGACAGCGCGATTGTCGGATATGCCTCGCCGCTGTTCGCCACCAATCTGCCCGCAGCACAAGGTCGAGGCGGAGATCGACCGCTTCATCCCGCGCAAGGCGGTGCGCACCGTGCTGGCGGATGACGGCAGCGGCGTCGCCGAGCGGCTTGCTGAGCGATTTGCCGAGCGCGGCCGCAGCCAGGTGTTCGCACTGGCCGGCGGAATTCCGGAATGGACGAAGGACGATGTGGAAGGCTTGCCGACCTTCGACACGCCGGGCGTCGATTTTTCGCTGGCGATCCGCGACGAGAAGGGGACGCCGGTCATTACCGTTGCAAAGCTTGCGGCGCTCAAGGCCAAGAAAGCCGACGTGGTCGTGCTCGACAGCCGGACGGTGGCGGAATTCGACAAGGACCATGTACCGGGCGCCATCAGCGTTCCGGGTGCTGAGCTGGTGCTGCGCTTCGCCGACCTGGTGCCGTCGCCGGACACGCAGGTGATCGTCTCCTGCGCCGGCCTGCCGCGCGCCACATCGGCGCGCAGACGCTGATCGATGCCGGCGTGCCCAACAAAGTTGCTTATCTGCACGATGGCACCAAGGGGTGGCGCGAGGCCGGCCTTGCGCTCGAAACCGGCAGGACTGCTGCCTATGGTTCGGCGAGCGAGGACGCGAAGCGATTCGCCGAGGAGCGCATCGCAAAACTTGCCGAAGGCGACAGCTTCCCGCGCATCGATGCGGCGACGGCCGCAGCCTGGGCGAAGGACGAGAGGCGCACGACCTACCAGCTCGATGTGCGCACGCCGGAGGAATTCGCGGCAAGCCACATTCCGGGCTCGATCGCGTCGGAGGGCGGGCAGTTGCTCGGCGTCGCCTATCGAACCATTGCCGTGCGTGGCGCCCGTGTCGTGCTGATCGACGATCTGCTCGGTGTCCGCGCGGCGACGACGGCGCACTGGCTGCAGCGCCGTGGCTACGAGATCGCCATCCTCCAGCATGACTTCCAGTCGGCCAGCCTGGTGGAAGCGGCGTAGGGCAGGAGCTGTCGGGCGATTTTTGGAGGCAGCTATTCGGCGGCTTCCTTTTGACGGCGGCGGCCTGAAAGGACATTCTTCTGCATCGCCGTCAGCGAAGACCGCACCGCATTGGCGCCGTGCTTCAGCATCTTCGCCTCATAGTCTGACAGGGCTTCAAGCAGCGGCTTGTCGCCGCGTTTAGCGGCCACCAGTTCAGGCACCAGCAGCCCGGCGTCATAGATCGCGGTGTTGCCGCCGAGCGCGCGAAAATAGGTCATGGCATGGATGGCGTCGCCAAGCAGTGTCACTCGTTTCGTCGGCCAGGGATCGACAGGCTCTGAGCTGTGGACATGCAGCAGCGCCACCGTCGACGGGTCGGTGTAGCGAATGAGGTTGAGGATCTCCGGATGCCAGTGGCCGATCTTCGAGATCAGCAGGACCAGCAGCTCTGAACCGGAGAGCTTTGCCAGCGCGTCATCCGTGGCGAGCTCGTCCTTCTCGTATGCGGTGTTCCACCAGACATAGCTGGTGGTGTTGTTGAAATGGAACCCGGAAATATCCTTGTGGGTGTCGTCGTCCAGCCCGATCAGTCCATGCTTCCGAAATGCCTCGACATTGACCCGGTGGCTGGTGACCATCAGCCCATGACCTTCCGTCGGTCTGACGCCGGCATTGTAGTCGAGCAGCAGCGGCGAGATCTGGTGTAGGGCTGCGGCATGCAGCGTCATCTTGCCGGCCAGGCGCCTCACGCCGGTGTCGAAGCTTCGCGCATGCGGCACCAGTTGCTGGCGCACGCGCGAGCGGGCGCCGTCGGCACCGACCAGCACGTCGGCATGGATTGTCGAGCCATCCTCGAAATGCGCGATCACCGAACCGTCCGGCTGCTCTTCGTAGCGGGAAAAGACCTTGCCGTAGCGCACGACGCCGTCGAGGCCGGAAAGCAGCACCTGGCGCAACGTGATGCGGCTCACCGATTTTTCGATATGCGTGTCGTCGGCCTCGCCGAGTGCGTTGCCGCCACCCCAGGCGTCCTCGCCCAAGGTCTCGAAATTTTCGTCGAGCAGGATGTTGCGGTCCGGCGCTCGGCCGAGCGTGGCGACAAAGGCCTCGTAGAGTTCCGGCGGCAAGTTGGCGATCAGCGAATCGATGCCACGCTGGCGGATGCGCAGCCGAAAACCCTGGACGTAGTCATTGCGGGCGCGATCCTTCTCGAAGACCGCGACGCTGATGCCGTTCTTCTTCAGGCCTTGCGCCAATGTCAGGCCACCGGGGCCTCCGCCGATGATAGCGACTTCGACATGTTCGGAGATCATGGCGTCGCTCACCCGACCGCCTTGAGCCTGGGTTTGACAGCGGCAACAGCCGGCGGCTCGGCCACTTGGCTGGCAGCGTGGCGGCTGAGCGCCGCCTTGGCGGCGATCGTGCGGATCATATGGTTCTGCGGTGCGTGCGAGCGGGCAGTCAGCGTATCGCGGTGGTGACGCTCGAGCTGGAAGTCTCTGTTAAGACCGGGATTGCCGGCAAGCTCCAGCGCCAGCGAGGTAACTGCCACGGCATTGTCGATGACGACATGCCTGACGGTCATGCCGTCGGTGCCGACCGGTCGGCCGGCGTCGACGTCATCAGCGAGCGAGCGCAGCAGCCGCGTGCTGGTTGCGAGCCTGACCTCGATCTCGCCCAGCCCTGCCTGGATGTGCGGCACGGTCGACAGCGGCGCGCCGAGGCTCGCCGGCGCATGCGTGGTGACGAAGGAGACCAGCCGGTCACGGGCAGCGCGGGCGGCACCGTGGTAGACAGCGCCGATCAGCGAAAAGAAGAACGCCGTCGCACCTTCCTCCCGCCGCAGCGGCTCGGACGCCGGCTGCGCCTCGGTGATGTCCTCGGCAGGCACGGCGACATTATCCAGAATGACGTCGTCGCTGGCGGTGGCCCGCATGCCGGCGGCGTTCCATGTCTTTTCGACGCGCAATCCCGGCGCATTGGTCGGCACCAGGAACGAGGCGAGGCGCGGTTGCGGCTCGTCGGTCAATGCCAGCAAGTTCACCCATTTCAGGATGGGAATGCCGGTGACGTAGTTCTTGTGGCCGGATATCCGCCAGACATTGCCGTCGCGCCGGGCAATGGTTTCGGGCGGCTTGCCATGGGCGGGCGAGCCGATCCCCGGCTCGGCCTGGGCGGCATTGATCAAGGCAGGGCCAAGACGGCCGGCCTCGACAATCCGCTGCACCAGATGGCGCGGCCATTTTCCGGATTTCCGCAGCGCATACTGGCTGTTGTAATGCATGGCCAGCACAAGCGCCGTCGACGGCTCGCCGCGGCCGATCTCGGCGATCACCGCCTGGGCTTCCGTCAGCCCGCCGCCGAGGCCGCCATGCTCGCGCGCTGTGACCAGGCCAAGCAGACCGGCCTGGTGAAGCCGGCCGAAATTGGCAAACGGAAATTCTCCGGTCGCGTCGTGATGTGCGGCGGTCAGCGCGAAGTCGTCGGCCAGGCTCGCTACCGTGTCGAGGAGTTGTGGGAACTCGGGGATCGTCGAGGTCATATGCTGGCTTCCTCTCAGGCGGCGGCGCGGATGGTCACCTGATCGAGCGGCCGGCGATCGACCCAGGCCTCGACGTCGAAATCGCTGGCAAGGAAACCCCAGTCGCGCAGGAAATCCTTGTAGTGGGAAATCGCCGCGACGAGCTCAGGCTGCAGTCCGAGGCCGAGATGGTTGTGGACATCCGGACCGTTGGCGGCCAGCACCTGTTCTTCGGTGGCGCCGGATTCGCGGGCGACGAAGCGCCGCGTCTCTTCCGGATGCGCCTTAGCCCAGGCGCTGGCGCGCAGGATCGTCTCGATCAGGCGCGTGACCAGATCAGGGCGCTCTTCGGCCAGCAAATCGTCGACGGTCAGCACACGCGGCGAACCGGAGTTGATGCGGATGTTCGGGTCGGGATGAAAGCCGAATTCGGCGACCTGGATGGCGCCGATCAGATTGGCGACATTGATGCCGGCCGTGCCTTTGACATAGATGGCGTCGACCTCGCCACGGATCAGCGCGGCTGCCTCCTCGCCATAGGCCTGTTTGCGCTTGAGGCCGAACAGCGACGGCCCTTCCTGGCTGTCGAGCACGCTGTCGGTCAGCGCGATGTCGACGATCTCGACGTCGGCATGGCTGAGGCCTTCAAGCGAGAGCGCCGAGACCAGCCCTTTCAGCGCCGTCGCCCGCATGAAGTCGACGATGCCTTCCGGACGCCGGGCGATGCCGAAGCGGCGGCCTTTCAGGTCCTGGGTTGTTCTGATGCCGGTGCCGGGCAAGGTGATGATCGCCTGGAATTCGTCGGTCCAGGTGATGCCGACGAGACGCGTCTTGCGCCCTTCGGACCGCGCACGGATCGGCGGCACGTTGCCGCCGTGGCGGAACGACCAGTCGAGTGTGTGGTTGAAATGGCTCTGGCGGATGTCGCGGTTGGGTGAATCGATGATCGACTTCAATTCGATCCCCTCCTTGCGAAAGGTTTCGTCGAGAAGTCCGAGCTGCGCCGCAAGCCCGACAGGCGTCGGCACCGGGCAGCGTGTGTACCAGATTTCGGAGATCGCAGTCGTGGTCATGAGTGCTCCTCAGGCGTTGCGCAGGCCGGCCTGCTTCATCAGCGGCAGGATGTTCTCGCCGAAGAATTCGAGGTCCGGCTTGAAGTCGAAGAAGGACAATTGCAGGCCATCGATGCCGGCGTCCTTGAGCTTGACGAACTGGTCGACGATCTGCTCGGGCGTGCCGATGAGATAAATGTTGCCGCCGACCTTGGCGTAGGGATCGTCGCGGCCTTCGCGGCCCTTCCAGGCCTGGGCGTCGCTGTTGAAGGTCTGGAACCCTTTCGGCGTACGGCTGTCGGCACGGGCGACGATCTGGTCGGCGACGGCCCAGGCTTCCTTCTCAGTGGGACGGCTGATGACCAGCGGATTGAGCAGCGTGCGCACGGTGCGGCCGACACCGAGGGCGGCGTCCTTCACCTTCTTCGTATGCGCCGGCAGCGCCTCCAGCGCGCTGGCGATGTCGGAGCCGGCCGGGCTGGTGACGAAGACGATGTCGGAATAACGGCCGGCAAAGGAAATGCCGGCATCGGAGCCGGTGGCATTGACCAGGATCGGCCGACCGTAATTCGGCTTCGGCGTGACGAAGCCGCCATTAAGCTTCCAGCTCGATTCTCCAGAGAAGGAGAAATTCTCGTCGTCCTGCCACAGCCGCTGCAGCACTTCGACGAACTCGGCCGCGAGTTCGTAGCGACGGTCGTGCTCGATGCGGTTCCAGCCGAACATCTCGTGTTCGACGGCGCGATGACCGGTGACCACGTTGATGCCCCAGCGGCCGCCAGAAATGTGATCGAGCGTGGCGCCGAATTTGGCCAGATGCAGCGGATGCCACGGGCCGTAGAGAACATGCATGGTCGAGATCAGCATGATCTTCTTGGTGATCGCGGCCATGGCTGCAATGGAGACGAAACTGTCCAGCGCCTGGCCGTTGAAGACCCCGCCATAGCCGCCCTTGGGCAGCCACTGGCTGAGCGCAAAGACGAGGTCGAAGCCAAGCTCCTCGGCCTTGAGCGTCAGGTCGCGATTGTAATCGAAGCGCCAGTCGGTCGAGCGCGGCAGGGTCGAGTTGGTCCAGCCGCCGGCCTGGATCGGCAGGAACAGTCCGAGCAGCACCGGCTGCTGAAGCGCTTTCGATAGCGGGCTGTCCGGATAGTCGGTCGGCGCCTTGAAGAAGGGCGTGCCGACGATGGAACCAGGCTTGTGGGCGAGCGTCATGGGGGAATCTCTCGGGGAAGGAGAAAGAGATGCCATGCGCGAAAGACCGCGCATGGGGCGGCGGATCAGGCGACGATATGGGTTGATGCGAGGCTGCCGGCATTGCCCTCGGCGCCCACTGTGTGATCGGCGATGCGCTTGTTGTAGAGGGTGATTTCCGGCTGGCTGACGATGCCGATGTCGGGCAGGTCCTCGACAAGGATCTGCTGGATCGCGGCCCATTGCTCGAAGCGCTTTTCGTGATCGACCTCGACGGCGGCAGCTTCAAGAAGTTCATCGACCTTGGGATTGCTGTATTTCGACCCGTTGGAGAACGGCACGCCCGGTTTGAAATTCTTCGACCAGTAGAGCCGCTGCACGCCGACCGTCGGATCGAACAGATTGCTCATGCCGTTGAAGGTGAAGTCGAAATCGCGGTCGGTGTAGATGCGCTTGGTGTAGGTGGCGAAATCCTGGCTGCGCACGGTGACCTCGATCCCGACCGCGGCCAGTGCCTGCTTGATGTAGTCGGCGCCGCGCTTGTAGGTCTCGCCGCTCGGCACATAGTCGTGGACAAGCTTGAGGCGGGTGCCGTCGGCACCGCGTTGCAAGCCTGCTTCGTCGAGCAGTTTCTCGGCGGCGGCAGTGTCGACCGGATAGGTCTTCAGGTCGGCGACGAACCATTTTTTCAGATTGGGGTTGATCGGACCGGGCATGGTCTCGCCATAGCCATAGTTGATCGTCTCGCGGATGACGTTGCGGTCGATGACATGGGCGAAGGCGCGGCGGACCCGAACATCCTGGAAATAGGGTTTCTCCAGGTTGAACTCGACCCGGCTGACACCGTTGGAATACTGATAGCCCTGTTTCTCGAAGCCGATATGCGGCAGCGTCTCGAAGCGCTGCAAGTCGCTGTACGGGATCGGCGTTGCCGGCGCCAGGTCGATCTCGCCGGTTTCCAGCGCCAAGGCACGCGCCGAAGCGTCCGGGATGAAACGCACGATCAGCCGGTCGAGATAGGGGCGCGGCGCGTCCCAATAATCAGGGTTGCGTTCATAGACGATGTGGCTGCCGCGGACCCATTCCTTGAAGACGAACGGGCCGGTGCCGACCGGCGCGACGTTGACCGGATTTTCGGCTGCCTTGCCGCCGTCATAGAGATGCTTGGGCACGATCGGCGTTTCGGCCGCGGCCAGCGCCGTGATCAGGTAAGGCGCCGGCTTTGACAGCACCAGCGTGACGGTCAGCGGATCCGGTGTCTGGATGTCGATAAGATTGAGGAAGGTGTTGCGGCCACGAGGGTGAACATCCTTGATCGTGGCGATCGAATAGGCGACGTCGGCGGCGGTGAATGGCTGGCCATCATGCCACTTCACGCCTTCGCGCAGCTTGAAAGTGTATTGCAGGCCATCGTCGCTGAGCGACCATTGCCTGGCCAGTGACGGGCGCGGCGTGAGATCGAAATCGTAGGTCAGCAGGCCCTCGGTGGTCTTTGCCGAGACGTAGACGGAATTGAACGCCGTGTGGGCGATCGTCGTCAGCACCGGCGGCTCGGCCGAGAGCAGCAGCGTCGCCGTTCCACCTTGTTTCGGCTCGGCTGCGTAGGCGCCGCGCGATGCGGGCAATAGGGTGGCTCCGAGCGCTGTTGCCGAAAGGCCGAGAAACCTACGGCGGTTCGGGGTGAGGAAATGAGACATGGCGCCTTGGTCCTTTTTTGCTGCCGGCATCAATCGGCCGGTCGTCGGCAGCCGGGTGAAAAATCCATCGTTCCAAGAGCCGGCCCGTTTGTGAAAAGATTTGGCCGCTTCGCTCCCGCACTTAAGATTTCATACTTCAAACGGCTATTTTTGTAGCATGAAATAAAATTCTATTCTGAAACATTGCCATTTTCAGAACAAAATTTCTTAAATCAGGTTTGACAATGTCTATAAATCTTGTCAACTAAAAAGCACGGAACTTTCCGGGAAACAGCAAACCCGCATCGTCAGCCACAGCCGGGATAGCGAAAACGATGTCGACCCTGACGCGCATTGGCAGAACCTTTCGGCGCACGGCCATCCAGGCGGTGCCAACGGTTCTGGGCATCGTGATCCTGAACTTCTTCCTGCTCCAGCTTGCGCCGGGCGATGCCGCCGACGTCATGGCCGGCGAGGCCGGTTCGGCCACGGTGGAAACCATGGCGGCGTTGCGCCAGCGCTTCGGACTCGACAATCCACTGCTCGTCCAGCTGTTCAACTATCTCTACAATCTGGCGCATTTCAGTCTTGGCTTTTCGCCGCGCTACGGCATGCCGGTCGCCGACCTGATCGGCCAGCGGCTGCCGGGAACGCTGTTGCTGATGGCGGTGGCGCTGACCATCGCCATCGCACTCGGTCTCGTCCTCGGATCGTTGATGGCCGTGTTTTCGGGACGCCTGCCGGATCGTCTGCTTTCGGTCGTTTCGCTGCTGTTCTATTCGATCCCGGGCTTCTGGATCGGGTTGATGCTGATCGTCCTGTTCTCGGTCAAGCTCGGCTGGCTGCCGAGCGGCGGTTCGGGAACCATCGGCAGCAACCTGACCGGCCTTGCCGGCCTCTGGGACAAAGTGCGCTACATGATCTTGCCGGCGCTGTCGCTGGCACTGTTCTACGTGGCGATCTATGCGCGGCTGACCCGGGCGGCGATGCTGGAAGTCCAGTCGCAGGACTATGTGCGCACCGCCGCCGCCAAGGGCCTGTCGCCGACCGTCATCACCATCCGGCATGTCCTGCGCAACGCACTGATCCCCATCACCACCATGGCCGGCATGCATGTTGGCGGCATGCTCGGCGGCGCCGTGGTCGTCGAGACCGTCTATTCCTGGCCTGGCCTCGGGCGTCTCGCCTTCGAGGCGGTCATGGGCCGTGATTTCACGGTGCTGCTCGGCATCTTGCTGCTGTCGTCGCTGCTGGTCATTGTCGCCAATGCGACCGTCGATCTGCTGCACGCCTGGCTCGATCCCCGCATCGGAGTACGCTGATGGCTTCCACCGAATTCGCCGCCGGCGATGCCCGCTCCCGCCGCCTCTATGCCGATACCCGCGAGCCTGCGGTGTCGGCTGAACCCGAGGCGAAGAGCTGGAGCAATCTTCACGCGCCCGACGCGCGCTCCGCCTCTGCGGCGTCGGTACCGATTGCGGCCGGTGGCCGGGCGCTGAAGGTTTTCCTGCGCAATCCCAACGCCATGTTCGGCGTGGTGTTCCTGTCGCTTGTCGTGCTGGCAGCCTTGCTGGCGCCCGTCCTCTATCCGGCCGATCCTCTGTCGATGGTAGCACGGCCCTTCCTGTGGCCGGGGCAGAATCCGGCCTTCCCGCTGGGCACGGATTCGATGGGCCGCGACGTGCTTTCCGGCATTCTGCATGGCGCGCGGATTTCGCTGTTCGTCGGGCTGATGGCGACCGCGCTCGGTCTCAGCTTCGGCATCCTCGTCGGCGCTACCGCCGGCTATTTCGGCGGCTGGATCGACGACCTGCTGGTACGCCTGGTCGAAATCTTTCAGACCATACCGAGCTTCGTGCTTCTGGTGGTCATGGTGGCGATCGCGCAGCCGACGGCGCCTGTGGTGACGGTGGCGATCGCCGTCATCACCTGGCCAACGGTGGCGCGGTTGACGCGTGCCGAATTCCGGGCCATCCGCGAGAAGGATTTCGTCATGGCTGCCCGTAGCCTCGGCTACGGCCATGCCCGCATCATCTTCCGCGAGATATTGCCCAACGCGCTGCCACCTTTGATCGTGACCTCGTCGGTGATGGTGGCAACCGCGATCCTGATGGAATCGGCGCTGTCCTTCATGGGCCTCGGCGATCCCAATGTCGTCAGCTGGGGCTCGATGATCGGAGCCGGTCGAGAGCTGATCCGAACCGCCTGGTATCTGACGGCACTGCCGGGATTAGCGATCGTCTTTACCGTGCTGGCGCTGAACCTGATCGGCGACGGCCTCAACGACGCGCTCAATCCGCGCTTCTCGCAGGAGCGCTAGAGATGGCCACTCCCTTGCTCAGGGTCGACAATCTGACGGTTCGCTTCCCGACCACCGAGCCGGTCAGCCGGCTGAGTTTCGAGGTTGGCGAAGGCGAGACGCTGGCGATCGTCGGCGAATCGGGCTCCGGCAAATCGCTGACAGCACTTGCCCTGATGCAGCTTCTGCCGCGCTCGGCGAAGATCCCCAATGGCAGGATCGAGTTCGCCGGCAGGGATCTGCTCGGTCTCGACCAGAAGGCGATGCGGAACTTGCGCGGGCGCGAGATCGCGATGATCTTCCAGGAGCCGATGACCTCGCTCAACCCGGTGCTGACCATCGGCCGGCAGATCACCGAGGTGCTGACGCTGCACGAGGGCATACGCGGCAAGGCAGCGCGGGCGCGGGCGATGGAATTGCTCTCGCTTGTGCGCATTCCCGATCCGCAGCGGCGCATCGACGACTATCCGCACCAGCTTTCCGGCGGCATGCGCCAGCGCGTCATGATTGCCATCGCCGTTGCCTGCCGGCCGCGCCTGCTGTTTGCCGACGAGCCGACGACGGCGCTGGATGTCACCATCCAGGCGCAGGTGCTCGACCTGCTCGATACGCTGCGCCGCGAACTGTCGATGGCGGTCGTGCTGATCACCCACGATCTCGGTGTCGTCGCGCAATGGGCCGACAAGGTCGTCGTCATGTATGCCGGCCGCAAGGTCGAGCAGGCGTTGCCGGGCGCGCTGTTCAGAACACCGCTTCATCCTTACACGCGCGGCCTGCTGGCTGCGTCGCCGCGGCTGAAGACCAATCTCCACTACCGCGACGCCAGACTGACGGAGATTCCCGGCAGCATCGTCTCGGCTGCCGGCGAGAGAGGGTGTCCGTTCCGGCCGCGTTGCGCGGTGGCGCGCGACAGCTGTGCCCATTTCGTACCCGACCTCGTCGAGGTGAGCGAGGATCGCCTCGTTGCCTGTCCCTACAGCTTCATTCCGGAGGTTGCGCATGGCGTTGCTCTCGGTCTCTGACCTCTCGACGCATTTCCACGCCCAGGGCGGTGCGCTGCGCGCTGTCGACGGCGTTTCCCTCGAGGTCGGGCGCGGCGAAACGGTTGGTCTCGTCGGCGAAAGCGGCTGCGGAAAATCGACACTCGGCAAGACGATCATGCGGCTGGTCGATCCGACCGGCGGCAAGATCGAGTTCAACGGCACCGACATCACCGTTCTCGACGCCAGCCGGCTGAAGGCGGCGCGCCGCAATATCCAGATGATTTTTCAGGATCCGTTCGCATCGCTCAACCCACGCCACACGATCGGCGACATCCTGACCGCGCCGCTGAAAGTCCATGGCATCGGCAACAAGGCCGAGCGGCGCGGCATCGTCGAGGACATTATCGAGCGTGTCGGTCTGCCGAAGGATTCGCTCGGTCGCTACCCGCATGAATTTTCCGGCGGTCAGCGTCAGCGCATAGGCATAGCACGGGCGCTGATCCTCAATCCGGAACTGGTCGTCTGCGACGAGCCGGTGTCGGCACTCGACCTCTCGATCCAGGCGCAGATCCTCAACCTGCTAGTCGACATGAAGCGGCAGCTCGGCCTGTCCTACCTCTTCATCTCGCACGATCTGTCGGTGGTCCGCTATTTTGCCGACCGGGTGCTGGTCATGTATCTCGGCCGCATCGTCGAAAGCGCCGACAATGCGACGCTGTGGACCTCGCCCAAGCACCCCTACACGCGCGCGCTGATGGACGCCGTGCCGGACCCGTCGCGCCGGCGTCAGGCCGCGCCGATCCATGGCGACCTGCCGAGCCCGCAGAACATCCCGAGCGGCTGCCGCTTTCACACGCGCTGCCCGCTGGCGACCGATCTTTGCCGTTCGCAGGAGCCGGCATTCCGGGCGATCGCGGCGGGACACCACGTCGCCTGCCACTACGCCGAACCAACCCTCAACTGAAAGTTCAACGGAGCAGAAAAATGTCCGATTACCGCTATCTTGGCCGCAGCGCCTTGAAGGTTTCGCCGCTCAGCCTCGGCACGATGATGTTTGGCGGGCCGACCGAGGAAAATGTCGCACACCGCATCATCGACAAGGCGCGCGAGCAAGGCATCAATTTCATCGATACCGCCGACGTCTACCACAACGGCAAGTCCGAAGAAATCGTTGGCCGCGGCATCAAGGCGACGCGCAATCATTGGGTTGTAGCGACCAAATTCGTCAACTCGCATGACAAGGGTCCCAATCTTGGCGGCCATTCGCGCAAATGGGTAATCCAGACCGTCGAGAACAGCCTGCGCCGCCTCGGGACGGATTACATCGACCTGTTCTACTTCCACCGTGCCGTCTTCGATGCGCCGCTGGAGGAGCCGGTACGGGCGATTGCAGACCTCATCCGCCAAGGCAAGCTGCGCTATTTCGGCGTGTCGAACTTCCGTGGCTGGCGCATTGCCGAAGTCGCGCATCTCGCCGATGAACTCGGCATCGACCCGCCGGCGGCCAGCCAGCCGCTCTACAACATCGTCAACCGCACCGCCGAAGCTGAGCAACTGCCGGCCGCCGCCTATTTTGGTCTTGGCGTCGTCTCCTACAGCCCGCTGGCGCGCGGCGTGCTGACCGGCAAATACGAGCCGAACCAGGCGCCAGCTGCCGACACGCGGGCCGGCCGTGGCGACAAGCGTATCGCCGAGACCGAGTGGCGCCCGGAATCGATTGAGATCGCCAGGCAGATCGCGGCGCACGCAAAATCACGCGGCGTCTCCGCCGCCGATTTTGCGCTGGCCTGGGTTCTGAACAACCGGCTGGTCACGGCGGCGATCGCCGGCCCGCGCACCGAGGAACAGTGGGACAGCTACGCTAAGGCGCTGGACTTCAGGCTGACCGCTGAAGACGAGGCCTTTGTCGACCGCCTCGTCACAGCCGGCCATGCCTCGACGCACCGATTCAACGATCCGAGCCATCCGGTCGAAGGCCGCGTGCCGCGTTCCGAGCCGGCCGCACCGATCCCGCTGACGCGGCCTCTGCGCGCCGCCTGACGGTCAGCTGTGGACTGGCGGGGCCGGCGGCCCGCCAGAGTCTCCAATCGTTTCGGACAGATGAGAGAGCCCATGAATTTCCATGTCGAACGGCTGCGCCAGAGCATCGTCGTTTTGTCAGGCAACACCCATAGGCCATCGAAATCACGGACGCTGGCGCATCATCTGGTGAGGCACTGCGCGAAAGATTATCCGCCACGGTGAATTTCCTCGATCTTGTCGATGCCGGCCGTGGTCTGGGTGCTGCGTTCACGCGAAAGGAATTGACGCCGGAGGCGCTGAATGTGGTGGAGGCTGTCGAACAGGCCGACGCGCTGATCGTGACGACGCCGGTCTACAACGGCTCCTATGCCGGCCTCTTCAAGCATCTGTTCGACCTCATCGATCCGCTGGCGCTTGTCGACCGGCCGGTGCTGATCGGCGCGACAGGCGGCGGCCAGCGCCACGCTCTGGTGGTCGAGCATCAGCTTCGCCCGTTGTTCGGCTTTTACTCCGCACTGACCGTGCCGAGCGCCGTCTACGGCAGCGACAGCGACTTTGCCGATGGCAAGCTCGTGGATCCGCTAGTCCTGGCGCGGGCCGGACAGGCTGTGGACCAGTTCGCGGCCCTGCTTTCCGCGCGGCAGCCGAACAGCCAACCGGTCAGGCTGGCCTCGGGCTGACGCATAACATTGCTCAGACTAGCGGAGAGCAAATTCAGTTCGCCGATAAGCCGCAGGCAACGCCTTTGAAGTCGATACAGCCCGATGCTGTCACTAAAGTGGTTGAGGCAGTGTGCATGCCAGTTGCGTGTCAAGGCCTTGTTCAGCCAAGCGAAGCTATTGATGGTCATCTGATCGATGGTCGGGCCGGTGGGATGACGGAAGATTTCGTGTGCACCACGTGTGCAGTGAGCGGCGTGATGTGCTAAATGGCCTTCAGTTTGCGCCAGCATAGTCGTAAATTCGGTTACGTTTGGCTACGCGCTTCTTTCCAAATTGCTCAGTCGTTCCAACAGGGTATTGGACGGACTGACGCATAAAAAAGATAATAAAATTAGTATGTTAGGACACAAAGTTGCCGTTGCACCTATGATGGATCGGGAAGATAGCTGAATAAAATCAACTGGTTACGAAATGCCGTGTGCAAAAATCGCACACGAAAGTTCTGCTTCTCTTCTTTTTTCGTTCCCACGACAGAGCCGCCGACATCCCTTTTCGGACGCTCTTCTGCCGCCGATATTGACCGTTGCTGTGCGGATGTTCGACGGGATATCCGTGAACCTCATCGTCCGCTGCGGCGCTCAGTTTGCTTGGGGTTCCTGGAAGCTTCGAACTTTCTGGGTCGCGCCTCAGCCCGAATTGCGTGTGCTTCTAGCGCAAATTGGGACATCAGATTCGGCCTTGGGAAGAACTTGAGGGCCCTCGACTTTCTGGCGCGCCCACCCCGGTCGCGCACGTCAGCGCAAACTTCCGAGAGCTCAATTGCTGAACGTCCGCTTTGCGCCTCATCCGGCCGTTCACCCACCTTCCGGGAGTTCCTGACGGCGGGCAGTCTGCTCAATAGCCTGACGCCAGCATTTGAATGCAGACGAGCTTGACATAGCCCGATAAGCTCGCGCGGCGGCGCCGCCGCTCTAGAGACCTTGGTTCAGGTAATAAGGATGCAACCAGATAGCATGCGCCCCAAAGAGGTGGGAAAAACAGGCCGCGGGCGGTGAACTCAACTCTAGCTTGTCGTCAAGTTGTGATTCCGTGCCTCCTAGGTCTAAGCGACTGCGTTCTTGCAATATCTGAGCTCAAGCTCCCGAGCTAGTCTACATCAATCCAAATGGACCTGTTATGAGTGCGCGCTTATCGACGGCCATTAGAATCGGGGAAGCCGCAAAGGCGATCTTTCGAAAGACTCAGAGCTTTCCAAGCCGAGAATTTGGAGAGCATGCAGACCTGAGCGAACGCGAACACGTCGGTGTTGAACCGATGCTTTTGGCGCTTTCCATGGAGCTGGCACTCAAAGCGTGGCTCGTCTTCGACCACGACGATCCAAGAGTTGTCAAATCGCACAACCTGATGAAGCTGTTTGATCGCCTAAAGCCCGAAAGCCAAGAGAAACTTGACGCGGAGTTCAAAAGGTCAGTGGTCCCGTATCATCCCAATGGTTTCTACATCGACTACAGCATTCGTCGCATTCTGCATCAGCACCAAGATGCCTTCACCGACTGGCGCTATCTTCACGAGGCAAAGAAATCGATGATGTTCGATCAGGGTGCTTTTGAGGCAACGCTCGAAATGGTGTTTCGTGAGTTCGAGAAGAGATATCGAATTGAGAGGGTGAAGCCGCTTTGGCCATCCTGAATGTAGTCCGGACCGGAGGCCCCGATGCGGCCTTGAATGTTCGTAGCGGTGGGTTCGGGACAGGAGCTTTCCTTGCCGGAGGGAAGGGCTAACTACCGCAACGAGGCGGGTAGCGGCCTGGCGGCAACGCGCCTTATATCGGCTAGTGCGGCGCAGTTTGGCTCGGCTCGAAAGCGGACTTAGGATTGGGCCACCCCGGTCGTTGACTCGAGGCAGATTTAGGTTGGCCATAAGCAAGCGCGGGGTCTAGTTTTTCAACTTCCCGTCCCGTTACTGGATTTGGAAACCGTGGGCCAACGGATCGCGGTCGTCGACGAAGATCGTATTGTGGCCGATTATCCGCGCCCAGCCGCCGACACTGGGCTTGATGCCTTTGAAAATCCCTACGTCGGTCTCTGCCTCGACACGGCCCTCGAACACAGTGCCGATCAGGCTTTCCTGGCGGAAGCTGTCGCCGACCTTCAGTCGTCCCTTGCTGTGGAGTTGCGCCATGCGGGCCGACGTCCCGGTGCCGCCCGGCGAACGGTCGATCGCCTTGTCGCCGTAAAACACCGCTCCGCGGCCGTCGGCGTTGCTGCTCGAGGGCCTGTCGCACCAGATGGCGTGGTCCACGCCGCGTATCCTTTCGTCTTCGGGATGGACTGGGTTGCAGACAAGTTTGAGCGCCTCGCGCAGATCGCGGCTGAGGTCGACGATGTCGCTTGCCGACATGCCGTCGAGGCCCGGCCATGACTCCTGCGGCTCGACGATGGCGTAATAGTTGCCCCCATAGGCGATGTCGACGACGAGCCGGCCGAGATCGGGTACATCGACGGCGACGTCCGCGGCATGAAGATAGCTGGCATCGTTGAACATCCGCACGGAGTCCACGAACTCTCCGGGCTTTTCGTATTCGATATCAACCCTGCCAGCCGGAGTTTCGACCGACAGCCTGCCGGGAATCCGAGGCGTTACCAGGCCTTCCTCGATTGCCGCCGTCACGAGGCCAATCGTGCCGGCACCGCACATTGGCAGGCAGCCGCTGACTTCGATGAAGATCACGGCAAAGTCACAGTCCGCACGATAGGCAGGATAGATGATAGCGCCCGACATGATGTCGTGCCCGCGCGGTTCGAACATCAGTGCCTGCCGGACCCAGTCATGGTCGCGTACGAACAGCTCCCGCCGCTCGGCGATGGGAACATGCGGTAGCAAGGGGCCACCGCCCGCGACGAGGCGGACCGGATTGCCGCAGGTATGGGAGTCGATGCAGAAGAAACTGCGACGCATGGGAATTCCTTTTACGGTTCAGGCTGGCTTCGCCGCGCCAGGCGTCTGGCTGCGCTGCAGCACGCCCCTGGAAACCCGGTCGAGGAGGATGGCGACGGCGACGATCGACAGGCCTGCCCTTAGGCCAAGGCCCATTTCCATCCGGGTCAATCCCCGCGTCACCTCGGCGCCGAGACCGCCAGCTCCGACGAGGCCGGCCAGGACAACCATGGCCAGCGACAAGAGGATGCACTGGTTGAGACCGACCAGCAGTGTCGGGGTGGCCGAAGGGATTTCGATTTTGAACAGGATCGACCTTGGCGAGGCGCCGGTGGCTTGGCCGAGCTCCAGCAGGTCTTTCGGCACCTGGTTGAAGGCGAGCGTTGTCAGGCGCAGCATCGGCGGGATGCCGTAAACGATCGTCGCTATGATCGCCGGAACGCGGCCGAGGCTGAAGATCATGACGGCGGGGATGAGATAGACCCACGGCGGCACGGTCTGCATGATGTCCAGCACGGGCCGAATCGCGGCCTCGAACTTCCTGTAGCGTGAAGCCAGGACGCCAAGCGGGAAGGCGATCGCGACGGAAATGATCACCGCCACGGTCACCAGCGCCAGCGTCTGCATCGAAGCGGTCCAGAAACCCGCCAGCATGCAAAATACCAGCGCGATGGCCGTCACCACCGAGATCCTGACGCTAACGAAGAACGCGGCGAGGAGGACTGCAATGACGATCGTCGCGTAGGGCGGCGGGTAGAGCAGTGCGGTTTCGATGGCGCCCAGCACCGCCTCGATGAGCTTGGTCACGGCATCGAAGAACGGATGGAAGTTCTTGTTCAGCCAATCCACGGCGGGGGCGAGGTAAGCGCCCGGCGAAAACTGGAGCAGATCAGGATTCATCGTGCGTCTCCCTTGGCGCGGCGCGCCACGCTCTGCGTAAGCCTGTCGAGCACCATGGTCAGGATGACGATCGCTATCGCGGCGTTGATCGACGTGGCGATGTCGAGCGTGCGCACCGCCGAATAGATTGTCTCACCCAGACCGCCAGATCCGACGATGCCTGCAATGACGACCATGCCGAAGGCCATCATCAGGCATTGGTTGACCCCGGCCATCATGCTCGGAATGGCGAAAGGGAGCCTGATCTTGGTGAACATCTGCCACGGTGTCAGGCCGCTTGCCTGGCCAAGCTCTATGAATTCGTGCGGCGTCATCCGGATGCCCAGAGAGGTCAGCCGGATGGCGGGAGGCATCGCGACGATGAATGTGGCGACGAGCGCGGTCGCGGCCCCGTAGCCGAGCAGCGCGATCGCCGGAAGAAGATAGATGTAGGGCGGCATGGTCTGGATCAGGTCGAGTATCGGCTCGAGAAAGCGGTCAAACGCCCTGACGAAGCCAGCCACGATTCCAATGGGAATGCCGAAAAGAAGAGCGAGGATCGTCGCCGTGATCACCAGGGCCAATGTGCTCATGGTTTCGCTCCAAAGCCCCATGACCGCGCAGAAGATCATGGCAAGTCCCGCCAGGATGCCAGCGGAGGCACTAATCAAACGCCATCCAAGCAGGGCTGCGATGATCGCGATCACGTAAAACGGTGCGAGCTGAAGAAGCCAGAGGACGCCGTCATAGGTGCCTTCGAGCACAGCCCTGACAGATTCAAACAGCCACTCGCCGTTGTCGCTGATCCAGCCAAGTGCGTTGTCCGTCCAACTGTCGAAGGTATCCGTGATGGTCGAGATGTCCATTTCGCTTCCCCCGAGCCTAGGCGGCGGTTGGCGTGCCGGCGACGCCCCGGAGCAAGCCACGAATGGTCACGACACCGATGACGGCTCCGTTCTCGACGACCGAAATCGCGTCACGATCGGACTGCATGGTGAGATCGATGAGCTCAGCGATATCGGCCTCTGGCGAAGTACGGAGAAGCGCGTTCACGTCGCAATTCGGCTCTGCCACCTTGAATTCGGCAACCGGGCGCATTACGGAATGGGCCTTGACCAGGTGGATCCTGGAGATGCCCGCCACGAAATCCGAGACGTAATCGTCCGCGGGCCTGGTTACGATCTCCTCCGCCGTTCCGACCTGGACGATGACACCATCCTTCATGATGGCGATGCGGTCGCCGATGCGTATGGCTTCCTCGAGATCATGGGTGATGAAGACGGCCGACTTGCCCAGCGACTTCGTCAGCTGCCGAAATTCGTCTTGCAACTGGCGCCGAATGAGCGGATCGAGTGCGCTGAACGGCTCATCCATGAGGATGATTTCTGGATCCGCAGCGAGCGCCCGGGCGAGACCGACGCGCTGCTGCATGCCGCCGGACAACTCTCTCGGATAGCGCGCGGTCCAGTCGCCAAGCCCAACTTTTTCGAGGGCCGCGCGGGCAGTCCTGTTGCGCTCGTCTTTCGCGACGCCTCGCACCTCGAGACCAAAGCCGGCGTTCTCGAGAACAGTCCGATTGGGAAGAAGCGCCACGCTCTGAAACACCATACCGATGTTGCGGGAGCGCATTTCGCGCAGCTCCTTTGGATTGAGCTTGGCGATCTCCTTTCCCTTGACCGTGATCGTGCCAAGGCTCGGCTCGATCAAGCGGTTGAGCAGGCGGATCAGCGTCGACTTGCCGCTCCCCGACAGACCCATGATGCAGAAGATCTCGCCGCGGCGGACCTGGAGGCTGGCGTCGGAAACGCCTACCACGCAGTCGAAATCCTGCAGAACCTGTGTCTTCGATAGTCCACGTTCGGAGATGGCCTTAACGGCGGCCTGGGCGCGACCACCGAAAATCTTCCATACCGACTGGCAGTCGACCAGCACTTCGCTGGTACCGTTCATCGCAGTATTCATCGCGTTCCCCACGAACCGGCTTGGCGGCGGCCTTCATGTTTTCGTTGCTCCGAACGGGCCGCCGAAGTGGCGGCCCGCCGTTTCGACGACTACTGGGTCTTGATGTTCTCCCAGCGCTTCATGAGGTCGGCATGGCTGTCGGTCCAGGCCTTGATGGCCTCGTCCATGGTCTTGCCCTCGTTGACTGCGGAATTGATCGCGGTGATGTCGGCAAGCGGGACATAGACACTGGCGATCACTTCGCGTGCATGCGGATTGTCGGCAGAAAAACCCTTCTTGCCGATCCAGTAGTAGCTCTGCGGCGGCGGGAAGACGGCCTTCGGGTCCTGGAGGAACTTGACGTCATATTTCTGCATCATCCAGGACGGCTCCCAGATGGTGACGGCGATCCATTCCTTACGGTCGACGGCCGACTTGAGCGCTGCGGTCATGGCAGCGGTGCTGCCCTCGACGAGTTGCAGTTTCAGGTCGTAGGCCTTCACCGAGTTTGCCGTATCGCGCATGAGACCGGACCCTGGCTCGATGCCGACGATCTTGCCGCCGAACTTGTCGGCGTTGTCATTGAGCTGGTCCATGGAGTCGATGGTCACGTATTTCGGCACCGCCACGCCCTGGAACAGGCCATGCGAAACCGGCGAGATCTTCTCCAGCTTCTTCTTGTTCTTGTCCCAGTAGTCCTGGGCGACGTAGTCCGTCTGCGAGGCAAGGATCTGGATGTCGCCCTTAGTCAGCGCGGCGTAGGCGATGCCCCACTCGGAGAAGTCCACCACCTTGACGGTGTAGCCGGAATCTTCGAGCACCTTCTTGGTGATGCCGGTGATGGGGGTGAGGTCCTCCCAGGACATCGTGCCCACAGTAATCGTCTTTTCCTCCGCCTGAGCGGACAGCATGGTCATACCGACCATCGCGGCAGCGCAGAGCGCTTTCCACAACGTCTTCATTTTACTCACTCCTTTGTTTTTCGTTCCCATTCTCATTCGAAGACTTCGCCCTCGGCTCGGTCTTCACATTGCGCGGCGAAGGTTATCCCTCGCGGCCGGCACGCAATTCCTGCAGTCGGATCACGGTATTGACGCCGAGCCATGCGAGCGGCTCCGGAGGGAGTCTCGCGGGCTCAGGCTGATCCGAAAATTTGTCGAGCATGTCCGAGCGGGTTCCGGTCGCCAGATCGGCGGCCATGACGCCCGCGAGCGTGCTTTTCACGGTCCCGAGACCGTTCTCGCAGCACGCCGAGTAGAGGCCCTCTTCGATTTCGCCGAAGGCGGGCACATGGTTGCGGCTGAGGCAAAGCCGTCCAGCCCAGACGTGCTCGAACGGCACGTCCCTGAGGTCCGGAAACCTGGCGTCCAGCGAAGTCCGCTGCTCGGCGGCGATCCCGGCCAGGCGCTTCTCACCGACCTGGACGGCCCAGTCGTAGGTGAACCGGGTCCGGATCACGATCCGCGAGCTTGCATCGGAGCTAATCTTCCTGACGGTGGCGCCCATTGGATCGGCCGGAAGCAGCGCCCACTTGTCCTTGCCCGTCGATCTTTCGGTGAAGGGCGCGGTCATCGATGCGTAAGTGAAGATGTGCATCAAGCGGCCGCGGAAATGACCGAAGTCCTCGATGTGGCCGTTGACGCCGAGGATGACTTTCGGCGCGGTCACACTTCCGTTGCGCGACATGGCCTTCCACATCCCGCTCCGGCGCTCAAGTCTGAGCACCGGCGAGTGCTCGAATATGTCGACCTTCGATGCCAGCCCGGCGGCAAAGTCGCGAATGTAGTCGGCGGGCTGGATCATCACCGCGCCTGGCGTGTAGAGACCTCCCAGATAGTAGGACGATCCGGTGACCTCCCGCATCTCAGCCGCATCCACAAAGCGGTGCTCCTCGCCGATGCTTCCAAGCGAGCGGCCATAATTCGCGTTGAGCTTTATCCCGCGCTCCGTGGCGGCAGCATTGATCTTGCCCGACGGATCGAAGGTCCGCACCGACATGTCGTACTCGGCCGCTGCGTCGGCGGCAAAGGAGATCGCGAAACGGTTCTGGGTGATCTCGGTCTTTGTCGCGTCCTCGTCGGCGACCGAATACTCGCCCGACGAGATATTGTGCGGGACATCGATCATGTACCCGGAGTTCCGGCCCGCGGTGCCCTTGGCGATCTCCCCCGCCTCGAGCAGGACGATCCTGTCGCCGGGCCGCAGTTGAGACAGCCGCCGCGCCGCGGAAAGGCCGGCGAAGCCCGCACCGATGATCAGCCAGTCGGCCGATACCTTGCCGTCGAGCGTCCGGACGGGGAAGCTGCGTCTGCTCAGCGCCTCCCAGCCCGAGGTTCCGGATTCCGCCGGGAGCCGCTTGACGACGATTTCGTTCATCTGACGGTCTCGTCGACCGAACGATCCGAAACGTCGATCCAGATCGTCTTCAATTCGCAGTAGTTGTCGTGCGCGAAGACCGATTTGTCGCGTCCGCCGAAACCGGATTCCTTGTAGCCGCCGAACGGGGTCGTCGCGTCGCCTTCGCCGAAGCAGTTGACGGTGACGACGCCCGCCCGAATCTCGCGCGAAAGCTTGATCGCCTTGCGCAGGCTGCCGGTGTAGACGGACGAGGTCAGCCCGTAGTTCGTGTCGTTGGCGAGAGCCACCGCTTCGGCAAGCGAATTGAACGTCGTGACCGAAAGGATCGGTCCAAAAATCTCCTCCTGAAAGAGACGGCTCGAAGGCGTGACACCGTCGACGACGGTCGGCTCGATGTAGATGCCCTTGTGCGTGCCGCCGCCATGGACGACCGAGAGCTTTTCGGTTTTCACGTCGCCGAGGAACGACTTCACCTTCTCGAAATGGCTCTTGCTGACGAGCGCGCCGATGCGGTTTTCCGGGTCGAGCGGGTCGCCGGTCTTCCACTCGCGCATGTAGGCGCCGATCCGCTGGAGCAACTCGTCCTTGATCTTGGCATCGACGATGAGCCGCGACGTGGCCGAGCAGTTCTCCCCCATGTTCCAGAACGCGCCATTGACCACCTGTTCGGCGACGAGGTCGAGGTCTTCGGCGTCATCGAGAACCACTGCCGGGTTCTTGCCGCCGCACTCCAGTACAACGCGCTTGAGGTTGGAGTCGGCCGCGTAGTGCAGGAAACGGCGACCCGTCGGCGTCGATCCGGTGAATGCCACCATGTCGACGTCCATGTGCATGCCGATCGGTTCGCCGACCTCCTTGCCGCCGCCGGTGACGACATTGAAGACGCCTGCGGGGATACCCGCCTCATGCGCCAGTTCGGCGACGCGAAGCGTGGTCAGCGTGGTCTCCTGGGCGGGCTTCACGACCACCGAGCATCCCGCGGCAAGCGCCGGACCGATTTTCCAGGCCAGCATCAGCAGGGGAAAGTTCCACGGCAGGACGCAACCGACGACGCCGACCGGTTCGCGCACGACTATGGTCAATGCGTTCGAGCCAACTGGGGCGACGTTGTCATAGAGCTTGTCGATCAGTTCCGCATGCCAGCGGATGGTGTGGATCGTGTCCGGAACATCGACGGTCTGGCATTCGCGGACCGGCTTGCCGCTGTCGAGGCTCTCCATGACCGCGAGTTCGTGACGGTTATCCTCCAGAAGCTTCGCGAATTTGAGGAGCACTGCCTTGCGCTCGCCGGGCGAGCGCAGATGCCAGCGGCCATCGTCAAAGGCTTGCCTGGCCTTGGCCACGGCGAAATCAACATCGGCAGCATCGCACGCCGCGATCTCGGCAAGCGTCTCGCCCGTCGCTGGATTGGTCGTCTTGAATGTCTTGCCGGAATTCGCCGGACGGAACGCGCCGTCGATGAAGGCATTGGTCGGAAATTGAATGTCTGCGGCGATCGCCTTGTATTCGGCAGCGGTCAAAGGTTCATGCATGGTTTGCTCCCGACGTGATCTGGGCGACCGTGCGCTTCAAGGTGGCGACGACGGTCTGGAGACCCCGCTTTTCTTCCGAGTTGAGAGGGCGCAGCGGCGCCCGCACAGGGCCGGCCTTGAGGCCGATCAGCTCACAGCCATGCTTGATCGACTGCACGAACTTCCCGCATTCGAGTAAATCCATGAGCGGCAGCATCGCCGTCATGATGGCGCGGCCCTTGTCGAAATTCCTTTCGAGCATGCAGGCTTCGTAGAGTGCGACATGCTCGCGCGGCAGGAAATTGGAGCCGGCGCAGACCCAGCTCCTGGCACCCCATGCAAAGAATTCGAGAGCTTGGTCGTCCCAGCCGCAGGAGAGCGCGATATTGGGGAACTTCCGCGCCAGCAGATGGACGTTGCCCATCTCGCCGGAGCTCTCCTTGATGGCGACGACGTTACGGGATTTGCCGACACGGGAGAAATAGTCCTCTCGCATGGTGACGCCCATGCGGGCCGGATAGTTGTAGAGCATGATCGGAAGGTTCGCCGCACGGTCGACTGTGAGGGCGTGAACCGCATTCTCACGTTCGGTCGGCAGAGCGTATGGAGGCGACGACACGAGGATAGCGTCAGCGCCGATTTCTTTCGCCGCCTTGGCATATTCGACGGAGTCTTCAGTCCGGGTCGCGCCGGTTCCAATGATGAGCGGAAGCCGAGTGCCAATCACCTCCTTGGCATAGGCTGCGAGATCGAAGCGCTCTTGGGCGCTCTGCGCGTAGTATTCGCCCGTCGAACCGCCGACGATGATGCCGTGCACTCCGGCCTCGATGAGCGACTCAAGAACGGCTGCAAAAGCGGCGCGATCGATCCGCCCGTCCGGGCCGAGCGGCGTTACCGCCGGCGTGTAGATGCCCTCGAATTTCAAGTCATTCCTCCGTCGATGGAGTCGCCGTTTCGACGAATGCGCTTTCGGGGCGCACGAAGCCGTCTGCGAACTTCTCACGCGAGAATTCTCAGTGCCCCGAACCCGTCGATCGCATTTGATGGCTCGGAAAATTGCACACGGTCAGGCGGGAGTCAATGGATTGTATTATCTATGTACACATTTTTTATATTTTGATAACACACAGCCTCGCAGGGGCGAGCCTGGGACCGGTTGGGTTCGGCTGAATATGGCGGTGGCTGTCTCACTGCCGGCAAAGTGCCCGGCGCGCGAGCCGAGCTGGGTTCGCGGTCGGGGCGAGCCCACAGGACCACAAGCAGCGAAAGGAGCAGTCCTCACACGCTCCCGGCCCAGAGGTCGGGCGCAAACGCTGAAAGCTAAGGTCTCCGGATTTCTCCGGGTCGCTTACGGCGATGCGGTCAAGAACCGCCGACGAGGGCATCCGCCTTCAGTCCTTGGGGCGCGATAAACATCTCCATGTTTTCGCGCGACAGTTCCCAATGCTCGAACACGAGGTCGACAACAGCGTCCTCTTGGTGGGCGTCGATAGCAGTGATGAAGCCGTCATGGTGCTCGACTGCTATCTGAAGCCGCTTGCGCATGTCAGCGTTGCGCGGGCGAAAGAAGGTGTGACCGATACGGGCGTGGTCTATCAACAGTCTGCCGAGACTTGGCTGCAGGTAGGCATTGCCGGACATCTCGCCGATGATTTCGTGAAATCTGTTGTTTTCAAGGACCATCGAAAGCGCGTCGCTGGACGTACTTGCCTTGCGGAAACGCTCCTGCGTGTCCTTCAGATCCGAAAGCTGTGAGGGCTTATAATTCTGGACGGCCAGTCGGCCGATGGCAGCATAGATCATGGGCGCGACCAGGAAAAAATGCCGAAGTGTCGAATGGTTCATCGGAACAACCCGGGCTCCCCGGTTCGCGCGAATTTCGATGTATCCTTCGCCCTCCAATCTGCGGAAGGTTTCCCTGACCGGAGTCCGCGACAGACCATAGCGCTCGCTTAGCGCCACCTCATCCAGATCCTCGTCAGGATCGAGTTCCATCGTCAGGATGCGACGCTTCAGATCGTCGTAGAGACTGCCCTTGCTGCCCTTCATTGCGCACCTTCCGAATGATTCTGATCAGTGACGTCTAGTACGGCAGGAAGAATCGCATGCGTTGGTAAGCGAGTCAACGGATTGTATTTTCTTGGTACACAATATATGGACCGATCATTAGTGGCTCACCCATCAAGAGGGGACGGGGGAATCCGCTGCACTGCCGATCGAGCAACGCCCAAGGACAGCCCAGGAAAAAGGAATGGCCAAGAGGTTTGCGTTTCTCCTGGTTCGCGACTTCACCCTGTCGCCGCTCTCGCTCTTCATCGACACGCTGCGCCTGGCTGGCGATGAGGGCGACCGGAGCCGCAGGATCGAATTCGACTGGCAGATTGTTGGCGAACGCGGCCTGCCGATCAGAGCGAGCTGCGGCGTCGAATTGCTTCCAACGAAGGAGATCGGCAATCCGGAGGACTTTGACAACGTCGTCGTGGTCGGCGGTTTGCTCGACACCAGCCGTGCCCTCAGTTCAGAGAAAGAGGCATTCCTTTTGCGGGCCGCCGAAAAGGGGGTACCTCTTACCGCACTTTGCACGGGAAGTTTCGTGCTTGCCCGCTACGGCTTGCTGGATGGCTATAGCGCCGCGGTCAGCTGGTTCCACATCAAGGATTTTCGGACCGAGTTCCCCGATGTAAACGCGCACGCCGATAGTCTGTTTTCCGTCGACCGTGGCCGCTCGACTTGTGCCGGCGGCACGGGCGCGGCCGACCTAGCCGGCTATCTCGTGTCGCAATCCATCGGCCGGAAAGCGGCTGAAAAGGCGGCCAAGATTCTCGTGCTTGATCGCATTCGAAACGCCAGGGACGTGCAGCCCGTTGGAGATCTGTTTCCCGAAGCATCGAGCCGCGCGGTAAAGCGGGCCCTTTTGTTGATGGAAAGCAATATCCAGGAGAAAGTCTCGATCACCGAGATTGCGGGCCGGTTGAATTGTTCCAGGCGCCAGCTGGAGCGTCTTTTCGGGACTGAATTGGGCGTCAGTCCGATGGCGGCCTATCTCGCGCTACGGGTGCATTATGCGAAGTCCCTGCTGGAGGACAGCGACTTGCAGATAGGGGAAATCGCATACCGATGCGGTTTCGAAAATGCCGGGCATTTCAGCCGGGTATTTCGTCAACAGACCGGTATGACGCCTACCAATCTCAGGCATCCAACCCGATCCTCAGGCGGCCCTACCAATGCGTGACGTGAGTTCGTGCCGGATCAACTGCGCCCACGTCCGATTTCTGCTCGAAACGCCCGAAACCCGAGATGCCGCTTCCGGGTCAAAACCGGTCGTCGGATAGTTCTACATTTGGCGATGGACTGGGGTTCTTGGAACCGTTTCGAACTTTCTGCCTTGCGCCTCCGGTCGAATTGCGCGTGCTCATGAGGGCAGTAAACGAGGTGAGACGACTCTAGGATAAACCGGCGCGGGAGACGGAGAGGCCCAGGTTTTCCAATATTGATTCGTGACTCGCGGCACCCAATACGGTTTCGGGATCTCCATGCCACTTGCCGGATACGGGTTTCCTGCCCTCGTCGGCACAAGTGCGACGTTGCGTCGCGATCGGTGCTTCAGTCGGCCTGAAGCCGGTCAGCAGCGACAAACGATGCTTATCAACCAAACGCATGAAACTCACCGGTACAAACATCGGCTACTTGGGTTTCTCCTCAAGCTTTTCATCCCCGAAAGAATTGCCTCCCAGGTGCGGCTCGATATCCGAAGCTTGACGATTCTATCCCAGATCCGCCTCACGTCCGCACCCTCAGCGCCTGCTCCAGCCTGTCGGCAATCTGTGTGACGATATAGGCAATCACCATATAGATCACGACGGCAATCACAAACGCTTCAAGGTAGTAGTAGTTCAGCGCGGCGGTCAACTGGGACTGGGCGAAGATATCGACAACCTCAATGGCGAATCCGAGAGAAAGGGCCTTCATGATGACCATCATCGAAGTTGTCAGGTCAGGAATTGCTGTGAGGGCCACCTGAGGAAATAGGATACGTCGGAACAGTTGGCCGCCCGTATAGCCCAGCGAATGGGCTGCGTCCGACTGACCGGTGTCGAATGCATTCAGGGCTCCCTTGATAATCTCCGATTGGAACGCGGCGACACAGCCGGTAATCGCAACTACAAGGATGACCCAATTGGGGGTTTCGTGGGCGTTGAAGTTGATCCCCAGCAATGAGAACAGGAACTGGAATGCGGGCGGCAGACCGAAATAGGCGAGGAAAATCACGATGACCATGGGAACGCCCTTGAAGACGATCTTGTAAGTCATGATGAGCTCTCGCAGCACCGGTACCCGTCTGTATTCGATAAGCGCGAATATGCTGCCGACTATCGTCGACAGGACGAAAATCATGAGCGCCATTCCAATTGTCACGGGTACGGCACTCAGAATTTCCTGCGTGTCCTGGAGTAAAATATCGGTATCAAACATGGTTGAATACCCTTACGTCAGACGCTCGCGAGGAGCTCGTTCTTGATCGGAGTTGTTGTCGTCGCCTCAGGCGCTTGCATCGGTGATCGAAGCTCGAAGAAGCGCACGATGAGCCATGCGACCAGGCACATCAGCGAATAGATGACCGCCAGGACGAGGTAGGTTTCGAACTGGAACTGGTTGTAGTCGCGCTCCATGATCAGATGCGCGGTCGCCATGACGTCGGCCGCCCCGATGTACATGACCAGCGCAACGTTATGGATCAGGTAGATGATGGAGTTCCCATAGCCCGGCAAAGCGAAGTGCACCGCCTGAGGACCCACGACGCGAGTAATTTTCTGTCGGAACGTATATCCAAGGCTGTCGGCCGCATCGTGCTGGCCGCGATCGACGGCCAGGTATGCAGGCCGCATGACTTCCGACAGATAGCCGCCGTGGTAGAGGCTCAACCCCACCATGGCAGCCATCGTCGCTGAAATAAAATCTTTGGCGCCGAACAGGATCACCAACAGCGGAAGCCCATAAAACGCGACGAACAACTGCAGTACGACAGGAACACTCCGGGCATAGGACACGTAGAGGTCCACCAGGTGACTGATGACTGGCACTCTGCGGACCCGGAGGGTTGTCGCGATGAGAGCCAGGCAGAACCCGGAAATGAGGGCTGTAAACGTGATGGCGAGCGTCAGCGGCAGTGCCGAGAGCAACTCGGGAATCATAGCAGATACATCCACTTTGAAACGCTCCTTCTTGCAATTCAGCCTTGCCGCTGACTAGCGAATATGGTCGTCGACGGCCGTGCTATTTCATGTACTGGACGATGCCCTCGCCGAACCACTTCTGCGAGAGCTTTTCGATCGTGCCGTCGTCTTTCAATTCCTTGAGAACCTTGTTCACATCGTCGGCCAGAACCTTGTTCTCGTCAGATCGGTGGATCAGCATGTAGGTGTTGTTGCTGAACACTGGTTCGGACGCCACGATATCGAGTTTCTTTTGCTCGATGACGGTCTGCTCACCGAGATTCGACGGCAGGACGAGAGCGTCGAACTTGCCGTTCTGAACTTCGTCAAGCCGGTTCGGGTAGGGGATACCGGCACTCGATGCCGTGACTTCGAGCTTGTATTGCGGGTTTTCTTTCTGCCAATTCATGATGAACTTGTAGGTCCCACCGCCGGCCGTGGTCGGAACGATCCTCTTGCCGACCAGGTCTTTCATTTCCTTAATGCCGCTGTCTTTCTTGCTGTAGATCTTCATCAGGCTGGCGCCCATGGGATTTTCCGGAATGAGGAACTGCTTGGAGCGCTCGGGCGACTTGTAGTAGCCACCGACCGCGATGTCGTACTTGCCCGTGGCGAGGCCGGTTTCCTGGGCAATGTCGGAGACACCTTCCATTTCGAACTTGTACTGCGGCAGCTTTGCGTTGATCGCCTTCAGAAGATCGGGCTCATAGCCTTGCGGCTCGACGCCGATCGCGCCCCATGCCAGCGGCTTGGATTCGGCAGACGTGGCGATCTTGATCGTCCGAACGGTCTGGCCATGGCTGATCCCCACGGTTGCAAGGGCAATTGCGATGCCGCCGGCAACAGCCAAGGCAGCGCGGCGGGACAAACTGGATGTGATTGCAGACATTTCTTAGGTTCCCTTCTTGTTGGATTATTGAAAAGCGAGTTCTGACTGCAGAAATTGAGCAAGTCGTGGGCTGGACGGTGCGTCGAAGATGTCAGCCGGGCTGCCATCGGCGGCAACCACGCCACGATCCATGAAGACGATCCGGTTCGAGATGTTCTTTGCGAATTGCATCTCGTGGGTCACAAGCAGCGAAGTGATCCCTGACGAGGTGACATCCTTGATCACCTTTAGAACTTCACCGACGAGCTCGGGATCCAGCGATGACGTAGGCTCGTCGAAGAGTATCACGTCGGGGCGAACCGCCAGGGCGCGCGCGATGCCGGTGCGCTGAAGCTGGCCGCCCGACAGTTGGGAGGGATAGCTGTCTCGCTTCGGGGTGAGGCCGACCCGCTCGAGCTCCCGCAAGGCGATCTCCCGCGCCTCATCCGCGGACTTGCGCTGCACGACGACCAGGGGATCCATCACGTTCTGCAGGACCGTCATGTTCTTGAAGACGTTGAATTGCTGAAAGACCATCGCCGTTCGCAACCGGATCGCTTGGACAGCTGTTTTGTCGGCGCGCTGGTAATCCATCCGAATCTGATCGAAGGCGATGGTTCCTGAGGACGGCTTGGCCAGGTAGTTGATGCATTTCAGCAACGTGGTCTTGCCGGTGCCGCTGGGGCCGATGATCGACACCACGTCACCCCGCTTTACCGAGAGATTGACGCCGTTCAGAACCTGGGTGCTTCCGTAAGACAGCTTTACATCTTTGAGTTCAAGCATTGCTGGTTGGCCCTTCGGAAAGTGTGAGACGGACTGCTTTGACCGTATGCGACATCATCACCCGCTCTCCGCATGGCCCAGAATGTGCATCAGCCGGTTTGCCCAGCCAAAGATCGATATGGCGTGGATCAGGTCGATGATCTCGCGGTCGTCCATGCCGACCGATCGAAGCGCGGCGATATCGTCTGCCGTCGCTTCCGACGGGGCCGCCGACAGGCGGCGGGCAAAACTGTAGATTGCCGCATCGCGTTGGCCGAGCGCTTCAGGTTTGTCGAGATACAGCGCGGTGACCACTTCGTCGCTCTTGGTCAGCTCTGCATGCCTGCGGGCGTGAACGACGGCACAGAATTTGCAGCCATTGACGATCGAGGCACCCAATGCACCAAGTTCGCGGTCAGGACGGGCAAGCCCGCCTTCGACGTACATGATTGCGTTGAACAGAATCGTGCGGGCAAGATAGCTCTCTGGATCATGCGCAAGGGTGCGCACATATTCCGAGACTTTCTTGGCCGATGGCGTGACCTTCATCGCTTCAAGCTGTTCCGGGGTGGCCTCGGATAGCTCCACCGGCGCGATGTACGGATGCCAATTCAATGGCTTCAGACGAACCGAGGAAATCATGTCGGCCTCATCAGGCGCAAGCCGGTCGCCACCCGTGTCTGGAAGTTGACAAAAGCGATCAGCTCGGAGAGCGCGACGATCTGAGGATTGTTCAATCCAGCCTTCTCCAGGAGAGCGATATGGCTCGCTTCCGCCTTTTTCGGCGTCAGGGTGACCAGGTCAACATGACGAACGATGGTCGCCAAAGGTTCATTCAAATCCGCTTCCCCCTGGGCCAAGGCCAGAAGCTGCTCGGTCGAACCAAGCTGAGCCAGCTGCACATCATATTCGGCCACCAGGACGGGATCGGCGTTCAGGGCGGCCATGCGACGGGCCAGAGCAGCACGCAAATTCGGCGCCAGCCCCTGATCGTTTGCCGGGTGCAGCACCGAGAGGCGACATTCCTCCGCCCCTTGCACAAATTCGGGCCGAAACCGCCTTGTGGCGAAGAGGGTATCATCCGGTGAAAGGCCGGCAGCCTTGTCCATCGCGTCGATCACAACGCGGCCTCCTTCTGCAGCAAGGGTGTTGAATCGACCCATTCGTCGCCCAGAAGTTCGGGCGTGTCGTAGGCGATCAGATTGGCGAAGTGGGTTTCGACATCTTCGGCAAACAGCGATGCGGCGATGCCGCGGACCAGACGGTCGGCACCGGCGCTGACGGCTGGGATATCGCCGGAAACCTTGCCGTGCGTCAGCATGGCGGCGTCGTTGAAGCAGTGGATATGTGCCAGCATCGGGCAGGAGCCGGGAACGCGTTCGCGAAATTCGAAGGCAGGACCTAGATCCGGCGCGTCCGACATGCCTGCACGCGGCAGCCCCATATCCGGCGTATATCGGCTATCCGACCAGGTGCGGATATGTGGCGCGAGGGCTGCAAATTCCGGGCGGCCGTCGAAGTCATTTGAGAAGCCGGTTGCCGCGATCAGGAAGTCGTAGCGCATCGGCCCTTGTGTGGTTTCGATCAGCAGGCCTCCCGGATCTTCCCTTACCGCAACGATGCCGCAGTCGAAAAAGAACCGAGCATTCGCGTGGCGAGACACGCGAAGCGTCGATGAACGCGGCGGCGGCGTCTGGGTGGAGGCGGTGTAGTCGAAGAACTTCCACTTCCAGGCATCGGGCAATTCATGCATGCCGAGTACAACACCCGGGCTGCCGATGCCGGTCAGCTTGTTGATGCGCGGCATCTCCTTGCGCCGGATCAACATGTCGACAGAGCCGGCGCCCGCCTCGAGTGCGGTCGCAGCATTGTCCATGGAAGAGGCACCGGCGCCAATAACTGCCACACGCTTGCCTTTCAGCGCATCGAAATCGATGTCGTCGGCAGAATGGGCCCAATAGGCGCGATCGATGCCGTTGAGGAAATCGGGTACGGCAAAACCGCCCAGACCGGAGCGACCGGTGGCCAGAACGAGACGACGGGTGAGAACCCGGCCGGATTCCGCGCCGTCGATATCGATCGCAATCAGATCACCAACCGGTGCGACGGCGGTCATGCGCACGCTGTTGCGCACTGGCAGAGCAAGAACCTTGCGGTACCAGACCAGGTAATCCATCCACTGGCCCTTGGGGATTTTGTCCAGCGACCGCCAGGCCTCAACGCCCCATTGCGCCGTGAACCAGGCGCGGAACGTCAATTGCGGCAGGCCGAGCGACGGACCGTGCAGGGTCTTCGGCGACCGGAGCGTTTGCATACGGGCAAACGTTACCCACGGCCCTTCGAGCCCTGCCGGGGCCGCGTCATAGGCGACGACATTGGTTATCCCCGTCAGCACCAGCTTTGCCGTGGCAGCAAGTCCACACATGCCGGCGCCGATCACCACGACGTCACGGACAGGAACACCATCGTGCGAACGCGCGGGGACCCATGGCTTGGCAGGCAGTTCGAGGAAGTCGAGATCCTGCGCCAGCTGTGCTTCGAGCGCGGCAAGACCTGTCAAAATTGGCGCGGTGGGGGTATGCTTCATATTCCCGTTCCGTGATTTGTGCCGGATGCAGGATCGGTCACCAATTGGCCAGCCAAGGCCGGATCGAGTTTCTTGAAGCCGACGATCGATCGTTGCGCCACCGCTTCGACCGCATCCATCAGCGCCTGCGCGACTGGGCGAAGGGGACGTTTTGCGGCAGCCACAACCCCCCAATAAAAGAGAACGGTCGCGTCAATCGGGCGGATGGCGACCCCAGGCAAGGCCACGCCATAGGCGGTGAGGGGATCAATGACAGCGGCAACGCCGGTCCGGCGCACAAGCTGCAACGCGCCATAGGCAGTATTCGTCCGGATCACTGGCCCGGTGTCGATGCCCCTGGCGGCCAATGCCTTGGAGACGTGCAGTTGGAAACGCAGCGGGTTGAGCAACGTAGCGACGCGACGGCCGGCAAAGGCCGAAAGCGGTATGACATCAAGTTCTGCCAGCGGATCGTCCTCCCGCACGGCGGCAACATCGGGCGCCGAATAGAGCCGCAGGACATCCAGACCGGGCGTATCGAGCGGCAAGCTTGAAAAGCCGATCTCGGCACGACCGCTGCGCACTTCCTGGGCGACGATTGAGGGAAGAAACTGTCCGAGATGTGTCTCGTGCGGAAGCTCGACACCCTTGAGCTCGGCCATGGCCGTCGGGATTAGGCCAGTGCCGATCGCAGAGGTTGTGACAATCTGCAGGATCCGACCACGGCCGGCGGCGATCATCTTGGCCCGCGCCGCGAGTTCGGTGAAGGACATCAGCAGTCGCCGCGCTTCTTCTTCAAATGCGACACCCTCTTCAGATAGCTGCACCCGTCGACCGACCCGGTGCAGCAGTTCGAAGCCAAGTTCGGCCTCAAGATCCTGAATGGTGCGTGTCACCGCAGGTTGGGAACGCCCGAGCATGTCAGCCGCCTTGGTAATGCTGCCGCTGGCAGCAACCGCAAGGAAGGTCTGAAGGTCCCGAGTTTCCATATTCTCCCTACATGTGAAATCCGTATGATTGACATCGTCTCATTCATTTTTGATATATGTCAAGCGGAAACTAATGTTCACAGCGGCGCTTGCCGGCTCAGAGCCGGAGCCCTTGATCGAAACAGCTGGGGGCAACCGACGTGACTCCAATTCGAAACCTCGTGATGAAAAAACTTGTAGGCGGGGACGGCAAGGATTCTCGAACCATAAAGCCTGCAACAGGAGGAATGTTATGCGCGTGAGTATTCTGGGCGCCGGAGCAATTGCCTATGGCCTTGCGGCCTATTTGGCACAATCGGGACACTCGCCAACGCTTTGGTCACCGTCGGGACACCGCACCAGAACGTTGGCTACTGGCGAATTATTGAAGGCGACGGGGGATATCGAGGCGACGGTGCCGGTGCGCATTGCCAAGGATTGTAGAGATGCTATCGACCACGCGGACGTGGTGGTGATCGCGCTTCCGGCTTACGGCCACAAGATGGTGATGGACGCCGCCGTCCCTCATCTGGCAGATGGAATTCCGGTCATCATCAGTTCGCATAGTTCGTTCGGGGCTCTGTATCTCTGGAAGCGGTTGACGGAGCGCAAGGTCAGGTTGCCGATCGTCGTTTGGGGCACAACACTACTGACTGGTCGCCAGCTCGGATCAACCGAAGTCAATGTCACTTCCATTCGCCAGAAGCTTGACGTTGCGACGCTGCCTTTCGATGCGCTCGACCAAGGTTACGAGCTTTGCACGGCCTTGTTCGGCGATCGTTTCGTCAAGCGGGATGGTCTGCTGGCGATTGCGCTCAGCAACCTCAATCCGCAGAACCATCTGGGAATTGCCCTTCTCAATCTCACACGCATGGAGAAGGCCGAGCAGTGGAGCCAAGGGGGAAATGTCACTCCTGCCGTTGGCCGCTTTATCGAGGCTCTGGATGCCGAACGGTTGGCCATAGCTGCCCATTTCGGTATCGCGGTTCGTACCGTCCAGGAACATTTTTCATTGTCGTTTCATGTGCCCATGAGCACTGTTTCGGACATGAACCAGGAGATGGATCGTCAAGGTCGGGGCGGGTTTGGCCCGACCACTATCGAAAGTCGCTATATTCTTGAGGACGTTCCGTTCGGCTTGTTGCCGACGGCAGTCCTTGGGAAAATCAGCGGAAATCCGGCCATACTCCATGAATCCGGAATTTCCATCTTGTCGGCGGCTTATGGCCGGGATCTCAAGGGAGATAATGATATTCTTCCTGCGCTCGGCATCGAGGAAATGACAAAGGCGGATCTTGAAACCCTTTGCCGCAAGGGGTTTTAACAGCTTCCAGTGCGCTGTAGCCCAGCTGCAGTGAATATTCTGCCAGCCCGGCATCGGCAGAGTCCTTGGCCGCAAGCAGCGTCTCTGCCCGATCAGGAAGGATGATTGAAGCGACGAGCGCGTTGCGCGATCAGGGCCCTATCCATCGGTGTTGGGTGGCATAGGCCTCATTGCCAACCATTGCTCATGCGACATCGTTGGCAGGTCAAACTGGTGGCGGGTGGTCGAATAACCGTGTCCACCCATTCTGCCGACGGCGTCTAGCGCGAGTTGATCGATATAGAAACGCTCTTGGTCAACAAGATCCTCACGAATGTGCATCCGCATAACTTGACCAAGGACAATCTCGCGCGACTTACCCAGGCCAAGCGTCAAATGTCGGCGGCATTCGAAGGCTATAGGCGCTTCGAAAATGTAGGGGCATTGGACCGTCTCACCGGGCGCAGGCGTCAGCCCGGCCACGGCCAGTTCGTCAATGTGGGAAGGAAATGGGACGGCACAGACGTTCATGGCGTCAACCAGCGCATGGTCCACGATGTTGACTGTGAACTCCTCAGTCAGTCGGATGTTGAGCGTCGTATCCTTGAAGGACATGTCATTATGGTTCTCCACACCCAGGGCTAGGATTGGAGGATCGGCCGAGAGGCAATTGAAGAAGCTGTAGGGCGCAGCATTGACAGTCCCGTCGGGGTGTCGTGTGGTCACCAGAGCGATTGGCCGAGGCACCACTGCCCCGATCAGCAGCTTGTAGCGTTCGCGTGCCGAGATGCGGGCGAAGTCGATGCTCACGTGGCTCCGCTGCCCCACCGGCTCGGGCTGGGGGTTGAGCATTATATCCTCCTGAATTTTGCCAAGCTGCTTGAGAGTTGGTTACCCTGCCTGAGCGTATGTGCTCAGGATGGAGCGAACGTCGGGCTCAGTTTGATCGCTGATTTGCGCCCGAGCCTCGAGTGCCTCGAGATGGTGTTCCATCGCATGCATGGCGCGCTCGGGATTGTGTTGGCGCAGCGCCTGAATGATTTCGACGTGTTCGTCGACGCCGCACTGATCGGAGTGCGGACGGCTGTACAAGGCTAGGATCAGCGAACAGCGCGATACAATCTCGCTGACATAACGGGTCAGCGGCTTCGATCCCGTGAGTTCGGCCAGCAGAATGTGGAATTCGCCCGCCAGCCGTATCGATAATGGTCCGCTCGTGTTTACTGCGTCCCTTTCAAGTTTGACGTGGGCCTCAAGTGCCGAAAATTGAGCGGGTGTGATCTTTCGCGAAAGCCGGTCCACTACCTCGCGCTCCAGGCAGCGTCGTAGGGAAAATATATCTAACGCTTCCTCGAGCGTCGGTTCGGCGACGCAGGCTCCGCGATTATTCCTGACCTCCACCAGGCCTTCGGCACTCAGTCGGACAAGCGCGTTTCGCACGCTGGTCCGGCTAACGCCGAACTGCTCGCCGATCGCGTCTTCGGGCAATTTCATACCGGGGCGAAGCGCCTGCTCAATGATGGCGCGACGCAGCGACAAGTAGACGTTTTCGGCTCGACTCGATTTGGTCATCGCATCCCCCTAAGCTCCCGCAACTTATCGATCAAGACATATTTTTGTCAATATGGGATACGATTTATCTTGAAATAGGTATACAATTATGCGGTAGTTGCGTACACGGAGCTGCAGGCGGCCGTCGCCGTGCCGCAGACGATAGGCTGCCTCTGGGAGGAGCGCCCCGCATGACAACCAATTTGTTGATTAGAAATGTGCGCCCGATGGCTGGCGCCAATGTCGATATTCTTATTGAAAATGGCCGCATTACCCGCGTCGAGCCGGAGCTTTCACCTTTGGGAGGGCTGGTGGAGGACGGCGGAGGTCGCATCGTCGTTCCGGGCTTGGTCGAAGCGCACACCCACCTCGATAAATCGATGATCGGAATGGCGTGGTATCGAAATGAAGTCGGCCCTCGCTTGATAGACAAGATCGACACCGAGCGTGAAGCCAAGATCCGCTTGGGTATCGATCCGGTCCGCCAGTCGCGTCGACAGGCGCTTGCCTCAGTGGCGCAAGGCACCACCCATATTCGTAGTCACGTCGATATCGACACCGTGCACGGCCTTGCCGGTGTAGAGGGCGTCATGCGCACTCGTGACGAGCTACGAGACCTCGTCGATATTGAGATCGTCGCCTTTCCTCAAAGCGGTATGATGATCCGGCCTGGCACTGTCGAACTTATGCGACGGGCGTTGGAAATGGGCGCCGAGGTGGTCGGCGGGCTGGACCCTGCTGGGGTTGATCGCGATCCCAAAGGGCACCTCGATGCAATTTTCGACCTCGCTCAACGCTTTGGCCGGCCCATAGATATCCATTTGCACGAAGCGGGAGAGCTTGGCGCCTTTTCGCTCGAGCTCATCATCGAACGCACCCGTGCACTCGGCATGCAGGGAAGGGTCGCAGTCAGCCATGCCTTCTGTCTCGGCATGCACGATGCCGACTATGTCGGCCGACTAATCGACGAGTTGGCGGAGCTTTCGATCCATATTCTTACCACCGGGCCGGCATCGCAGCCGTCGCCTCCGGTCGCCAAATTGCGCTCTGCTGGAGTGGTCGTCGGCGCCGGAAATGACGGCATCCGTGACATCTGGGGACCTTACGGCAGTGGTGACATGCTGGAACGCGCGATGTTTGTCGGCTTGCGCAACAATTTTCGCCGCGACGATGAACTCGAATGGGCCCTCGACGTCTGCACGCGCGGCGGTGCCGGAGTTCTTGCGCTGGAAAGGTACGGACTCATGCCCGGCTGCTGGGGGGACATGGTTTTGGTGGAAGGCGAGACACTCGCCGATGCCGTCGTGTCCCACCGGCCGCGCGCGTTGGTCGTCAAGCGCGGCAAGGTCGTCGCGCGAGCCGGGGTTGCGGTGCAGACCTAACCTGCGCAAATGAGCACAAAATCTTATATCAAAGGGATACGATGTCTTAATTAGATTGTATACGATGATGTACTACGTCTATACAAAAAAAGGCCCCAGTGCCTTTCGAGGCAACCTAGGCCCCAGGGAACAATAAGCAAGGAGAGGAGCAATCATGTCATTCAACAGGCGTACATTTCTGCAGATCGGATCAGGGGCGTTAGGACTCGCCATAACCGATGCTACCTTCACCAAATTTGCCTTTGCCGAGGGGGCGGCGGGCACATTGCGAGTGGCTATCGCCAAACCCGCGGGCAATCTTGATCCGCAGAGCCACTACGCGATCTGGGCCATTCAGGACCTGATGTTCGAGCCGCTGGTGCGGTACGGCAAGGGCGGCCAGATCGAGCCTTGCCTTGCGACCGACTGGAAGATCGAAGAGGGGGGCAAGACGTTGCATCTTACATTGCGCCAGGGGGTAACCTTCCAGGACGGCACAGTGTTCGATGCAGCCAGCTGCAAGTGGAATCTGGAGCGTTGGCTAGGACTCGATCAGTTCAGCTGGATGAACTGCTCCAAGTATTTTCAATCGTTGGAAGTGGTCGATGAGCACCAGATAGCCGTTCATTTCAAAGAACCGCCGCTGGCGCTCATGCAGGAGCTTTCCTACACACGGCCGCCGAGGTTCCTTAGCCCCAAATCGGTCGATGCGAATGGCAAATTTGTCGAACCCGTTGGCACCGGTCCTTGGCGTCAAATTAGCGCTGACGATACACAAAGTGTTTTCGAGCGCTACGACGGCTACTGGGGCGATAAGCCGACTTATCAGCGTCTCGAAGCCAAGGTCATCCCTGATCCGCGCGCGCGGGTTGCCGCCCTGCGCGCTGGCGAGATCGATCTCGTCGGCGGGTTTTGGATCGCGCCGCTGACCCCCGTTGAGGCAAAGCAACTCGAGGCCGCAGGGCTCAACGTGGTCATCGATCCCGGCAACGTCACACTGGTGATGGCTTTCAATCCCGATCGAACCGAAGCGCTTAAGGATCCGCAAGTGCGCAAGGCCATCAGCATAGGGATCGATCGCGCGGCGATTTCCCAGGCGCTCTACCAAGGCTTTGCCCGACCGGCGGGCAACCTGTTCTCCGATGCATTGCCATTTGCTGGCACCCAGCATGATGCCCCAGTTCGCGACGTTGCGGCCGCATCAGCGCTCCTGGAGAAGGCGGGTTGGACGGGTAGTCCCGTGCGTTCCAAGGACGGCACGCCACTGACGCTTGAGATTGTCGTCAGTCCCGACGCCGTTCCCGGCTCTCGCGTCGTGGCCGAAGTCATACAATCCGAGATGAAGGAAATCGGCATCGATTTGATCGTCCGCTCTGTCGACCACGCTTCTAAGCACACCGACATGCTCGAACGGAAGTACGATCTCGGCTTCTTCCTGACCTACGGGGCTCCTTACGATCCGTTCGGCACGGTGGTGGCCTTGTGCCTCTCGACCTTCAAAAACGATGTCGAGGGCAAGCTGTTCACCGATCCGGCCAACCTGGACCCGCTGATCAACGCGGCGACAGCGGCAACCGGGGATCAGATCGCGCCATCGATCCAAAAGGTTTACGACTGGCTGCGTGACAACGACGCGATAGCGCCGTTGGTTTACGTTCCCAGCATCTGGGCGCACTCCAAGCGGGTCCAGGGCTTCACCAGCCCGGTCACCGAATACGACATGCCATACGAAAATATCGTGCTGGCCGAGTAGGAGGAGGGCGCGTTGATCCACTTCATCAGCAAGAGGCTGAGGCACTCCCTCGTACTGCTGTTCATGGCGTCTCTGGTTTGCTTTACCCTGGTTGTTTCGGCTCCGGGAAATGTCGCTGTTCTCATCGCTGAACTTAGAGGAGCAGTCGCAACACCGGGCTATGTCGAAAAGGTTGCCGAAGAGATCGGACTGCATAAGCCGCTGCTGATGCGCTACGCGGGTTGGCTTGGCGATGCAGTCCGAGGAGATTTTGGCATCTCCTACAGAACGGGCCAGGAAGTCAGTGCGGACTTGCCAAAGCGCATGCTGGTCACCGGTACCCTTATCGGTGGCAGCGGCGTGGTTGCGACCCTGCTCGGCCTGGCTCTCGGATTCCTGGGTGCCTTCTGGCCCTACAGACTGCCGGACCGCGTTTCGCGCGGTTTGGCTCTTCTCGGCGCATCGACACCGACATTCTTCGTCGGTGCGCTGATGATCTATGGATTCTCCGTCACCTTTCAGCTCTTTCCATCCTTCGGCTTCGGCGGTCCGGAAAGTTGGGTGCTGCCATGGGTCACTGTCGCGGTACTGCCCGCCGCCGTGCTCAGCCGTGTCGTTCGTGTGGGACTGGAAGAGGCTATGGCTAGCCCCTTCGTGTTGACGGCCAAAAGCAAAGGTCTTGGACGGACCGCCATCCTGTTCCGGGACGCGCTGCCAAACATCATACCTGTGTTCATCAATGCACTGGGAACCCAGATCGGCCTGATGACCGCAACGGCTATCATCGTTGAACCGCTGTTCGCCTGGCAGGGCGTGGGCGACTACTTTCTCCAAGGCGTGAAGTTCCGGGATTTCATGGTCGTGCAGGCCTGCCTGTTGATCTTCCTCGCCTTCTTCATCGTGGTGAATCTGATCGTCGATCTCGCAGTTCTGATGACCGATCCCCGTATCCGGCGCCAATGGAGCTGACCATGAATAGATTGAAGCCTGCACTTGCCCGGTTGAACAAGTTGCCCCGCGTGGCCTTGATCGTGATCGGCCTTTTCCTCGCCCTGGGCAGCTTCGCGCCATGGCTCGCTCCACAAGATCCCAGCGCACAGAACTTGCTGGAGACCGGCCAGGGATCAACTGCCGCACACTGGCTCGGCACCGACCATCTTGGGCGCGACACGCTCAGCCGCCTGATCATTGCGGCGAATACGTCGTTAGTCAGCGTTGGCTCGGTCCTCATCATTGCAATGACGGTCGGTGTCGCCATGGGGACCATCGCTGGCTATCACCGCGGTTGGGTAGACGACCTGCTGATGCGCATCGTCGACGTCGGACTGTCCATCCCAAGCCTGATCACTGCCCTTGCCGTGATCGGGATCGTCGGGCCGGGCTACTGGACCATGGTACTGGCTCTGTCATTGGCATGGTGGCCGATGAGCGGTCGTATCAGCCGGGCCGTGGCGGTCAGCATCATGAGCAAGCCGCATATCGAGGCCCTGCGTGTGCTGGGCGCCAGCCCATGGCGCATTTACTTCGGCCATTTGCTCCCCGGCACCATCGGCGCGGTGATGGTCTATGCGACGGCGGATGCCGGGACAGCCGCTTTGGCTGTCGCAACACTCAGCTTCCTTGGTCTGGGCATTCAGCCGCCCACGCCGGAATGGGGACAGATGCTTGTTGATGCTTTACCGTATCTCGAGTCCGATCCGCGCCAGGTTATCCTGCCCGGCCTGGCCCTGACGGCTGCGGTGATCGGTTTCAACATCCTCGGCGAATCCATAGCACTTAATCGCATTCCCAAGCCGCTTTCGAGGCGGACGCTCGCCTTGCGCAGAATTGAGATCGCCGGCTGGGCCAAGGAGAATTCCGATGCATGACGAACTCCTTTTGAAAGTCAGCAATCTGACGGTCGATCTCCTCACCGCCAAGGCCGCGGTACGTCCCGTCGATGGCGTCAGCTACACCGTCCGGCAGGGAGAATGCCTTGCCATCGTCGGCGAAAGCGGTAGCGGCAAGACTGTAATGAACTTCGCGCCGCTCGGGCTAATGCCGACCGGCGTGACGACGAACTTGTCGGGATCGGTGCGCTTCGACGGGCGCGAATTGATCGGCTTGCCGGAATCCGAGATCCGTAAGATACGAGGCAAGTCGATCGGATTCATTTTCCAGGATCCGATGAGCGCGCTGAACCCCGTCCGCCGTGTTGGAAGGCAGATCGCCGAGATGGCGGAACTCCATCTCAAGATGACCCCGCGCGCCGCGGAGGAGCGGGCGTTGGAACTCATCAAGCTGGTCGGCATCTCGGATCCAGCAGCGCGACTTCGTCAATTCCCCCACGAACTGTCGGGTGGTCTCAGGCAACGCATCGTAATTGCCATTGCGCTGGCCGGCGAGCCGAAACTTCTGATCGCGGACGAGCCTACGACCGCTCTCGATGTAACGGTCCAGGCTCAAATCCTGCGCCTGCTCAAGGACCTGCAGCGGCGGCTCAACATGGCCATGGTGCTGATTACTCACGATATGGGGGTAGTCGCCGGAGCGGCCGACAACATCGTTGTCATGTATGCGGCTCGGGCCGCCGAACGAGGTCCCGTGGACAAGGTCCTCGTGACACCACGCCATCCGTACACGAGAGGGCTGATCAACGCGATCCCGCGGCGGGAAGACCCGATCGGTTCGGAGTTTCGCGGTCTTGCCGGGATACCGCCAACGCTGGGCGCGCCATTCAAAGGCTGTGCCTTTGCCCCGCGCTGCGAGCTCGCAATTCCCGCATGCACCGCAAGCCGCCCTCCACTTGCGCGGTCGGCCGACAGCGCTGTTGTCGTGGCCTGCGCGGTTGTCAACCAAAGGAAGGCAGCAGCATGACGCACGGTCCTGTTCTGAAAGTCGAAAATCTGCAGACGCGCTTCAAAAGCGTTCAGCGAGGCAAGTTCATCCATGCCGTCGACGACGTCTCGATCGAGCTCTATCCGGGCGAGATCGTCGGTCTGGTAGGCGAGTCCGGTTGCGGAAAGTCGACGCTCGGCCGCACCATTGTGGGTCTCGAAAAGGCAAGTGCGGGACGAGTCCTGCTTGATGGAGTGGACCTCACCACACTCTCCGGTGCAGCACTGCGCGAAAGCCGCAGGGCGCTTCAATACGTGTTTCAGGATCCATATTCGTCCCTGAACGACAGACAGACGGTCGGTGAGACGATCGATGAAGCGTTGCTGATCAGCGGGTTGAAATCACAATCCGACCGCAACCATCGTACCAAGGCGCTCCTGGATCAGGTCGGACTGGCGGACGCTTTGAAGGATCGGCACACGCGGGAACTGTCCGGAGGGCAGCGCCAGCGCGTTGCGATTGCCCGATCCCTTGCCGTGAATCCAAGAGTGCTGATCTGCGATGAACCAGTTAGCGCACTGGATCTGTCCATCCGAGCCCAGGTGATGAACCTTTTCCTGCACCTGCAGAAAGATTTGGGGGTGGCGTGCCTGTTCATTGCCCACGACCTTGCGTTGGTCAGGCAGGCTGCATCGCGCGTCTACGTGATGTACCTCGGCAAGATTGTGGAGCACGGGCCATCGCAGGAACTCTACGATCACCCTGGCCATCCCTATTCGCAGATGTTGCTGGCCTCGACACCGGAGGTGGATCCGATCGCTGAAAAGCAGCGCAGGGTTCCGGTCATGATCGGGGAGGTGCCGAGCCCTACGAATCCACCATCCGGCTGCAGGTTCCGGACTCGCTGCCCCTTGGTGGTCGAAGAATGCAAACAACAGATGCCACCGGCCTTGAAGCTATCTCCTGGGCACAGTTCGGCTTGCGTGTTTGCCAAGGATCTCCATCGCGGCAAACGTTCGGCGCTGATTTCGCCAACAGCCAATGCGGCATGATCACGTTGAGACAGCCTAGCGGCGCACCAATTCACCACGCCGCCGCCCACCCGACACGAATGCTCACGGGACGGTGGTGCGCCAAACAGTGAGGTCGTGGCAATGAACAGCGCGCCACTCCGGCGCCAAACGGCGCCGGATAAGATTGACGTATCGTTCACATCATCCGTTTGATGTCGGTGTAGGCACCGTTCGTCTTCAGCGTCACGGTGACGTCGGCATCGGTGCGGTTACGCCAGAACCAACCGTGATTGCCGTCAAACGCTGCCTCAAGTACGCCCTCGTCCTCTGCAGCCCCGCGTCCCTTCTCGTATGAAATGTTTTCGCCGCCGCCGTCACCATGGGTGTCGAAGTTCACCGCCGCGCCATTGGCCGTCCAAGAGTATTTTGCCTGTGCGCCCTTGGCCATGACGAGCTTGATCTCAGCCCCTTCGCCGGGCTTCAGGGTGACCGACATTTCGTCCGTCCGGAGTTCCTGGGCAGAGGCGGAACCAATCACCAGTTCAGCGAAGACGCGCTCCAGAAGACTCGACTGCTGATCTCGGGCTGGCACTGCGGTCGGAGTGCCGTTCTGCAGTTCGCGAAGGCGGTCCTGCTCGGCCTCTTCGGCGAGTTGTGTCTTGATCTCGCCCATCTCGGTGAGCTCGAGCGCTCGCCCAACGCCGGTGGGATCGATGGCGTATTCGGCCGGCAGCACGATGGTCACAAGGATGGCAGCTGCCGCGAGAATTGCGATGACGGTAGACCGAAGGAGCTGCATGGATGTCGGCAGCTCGGCGCGGGTCGGGATGTCGGTATTATACATAGGAGAATTCCTTTTTTGTGGATCTTTACTTGGAGGTTCAGGAGACGACCCAGCCGGTGAGCTGATAGCCGATCAGCACAAACCCGGCGGTCATCATGATGGTGTTGGCGGTGTATGCGTGGCGCCAGAAACTATCGGTCCGGCGCCAGTAGCCCATGACAATAAGGATGGCAGCGAGCGCCAGAAGCTGGCCAATCTCAACGCCGACGTTGAAGGCAAGAAGATTGGGCACTAGCCCGTCGGGCGAGATGTTGTATTCGATGATCTTCGTCGACAGGCCAAAGCCGTGGAAAAAGCCGAAGATCAGGGTCGCGATCTTGGTGTTCGGCTGGAAACCGAGCCACCTCTGGAAACCGCCCATATTGTCGAGCGCCTTGTAGACGACCGACAGGCCGATGATCGCGTCGATGATGTAGCTGTTGATGCCAACGTTGAAATAGACGCCAAGCAGCATGGTCGTGGAATGGCCGAGCGCGAACAGGCTCACATAGATGCCAATGTGCTTCATCCGGTAGAGGAAGAAGATCACGCCGAACAGGAACAGGATGTGGTCGTATCCCGTCACCATGTGCTTGGCGCCGAGATAGATGAAGGGCAGCAGATTGATGCCCGTGATCTCCTGGATATAGCCCTTGTCGCCTTCGGCAACGGCATGGGCGAGGGCAGCTCCCCCAAACAATGGGAGGGTCAGGAGAGCGAGCAACACAGGTAGGGCGGGTCGCCAGCGCGCGCAAGGCGAGCATGGCAGGCCCTGATAGCAGGATCCTTGCATGAGAATTCCAATCTTCGTCGTTGAGGGTGGCCGCGCATGCGGCCGCGATCATGCGGTGAGGATCGGTCTCGGAGGGCGATCGAGCCGGGAACTTGCTTCCGGATCGGACAAGGACGGCGGATAAATCACCCAGGTCCGCCCGGCCGCAGGGACGGTCGGCGAAAAGTCCGGAAGCGTGCTCGCCGTCTCGTGCGAGTGGTCGGCGGGATTGTGGCCGTGAGAATGGCCGGATCCCTGCTCCTCGGTTGCACCGTCATCGTGGACGTGCCCGTGGGCTTCGATCTGTCCCGCCAGTTCGGCGTGACGGTCGGCCTCGGCGGCAGCGAGCGCGATGGGATCGTGCGAGACCGAACCGCCCATAGGCGACAGCAGCATGCCGAGCGCCATCGCGAAAGCGATGACGAGGCGAAAGGCTGCGCTATGGGTCCAATTCGGCATGCTTAACGATTATTCTCTAAAATCCTAACGAATGGTTGCGTGCACCAGAATCGAGGCCACTTTGAGGCTTGGAATATCCTCTCTGGGGGGATAGCATCAAGGCATGAATGAGCGTCCCCACGTCCACGAAACCCATCCTGCCATCATCAAGCGGCTGAAGCGCGCCGACGGCCATCTGCGCGGGATCGTCGAGATGATCGAGGCCGGCCGACCGTGCCTCGACATCGCCCAGCAACTTCATGCCGTGGAGAAGGCCATCGCCCAGGCGAAGAAGACGCTGATCCAAGACCACCTCAACCACTGCCTTGAGGACGTCGTCGGGCCGCTGGCGCGCGAGCAGCGCCGCTCGATCGACGAGTTCAAGGATATCACCAAGTACCTGTGAGAAGCGCCATTATGGACAAAGTTCGCGACTGGTTTGGATTTGGCCCGATGACGCATGGCATGGGCAGCCACGGGCATGATCACGATGATGGTGGCCATGGCCACACACACGGTGTCATAGATCCGACGATCGCCACGACGACGCGCGGCATCTGGGCGATCAAATGGTCATTCGTCGTTCTGGCCATCACGGCAGCGCTCCAGCTTGTGGTCGTGTTCATCTCCGGCAGCGTGGCGCTGCTGGCCGATACGATCCACAATGTCGGCGACGCGGCCACTGCCATACCGCTGTGGATCGCGTTCGTGCTGGCCCGCCGCAAACCGAGCAAGACGTTCACCTACGGGCTGGGCCGGGTCGAGGATCTGGCTGGGATCGTCATCGTTCTCATCATCCTGTTCAGCGCCATCGTCGCCGGCTATGAGGCGATCGACAGGCTGATCAATCCGCGTCCCATCACATTTCTTGGCTGGGTCGTCATCGCCGGCCTCATAGGCTTCATAGGCAACGAGGCCGTCGCTGTGTTCCGTATCCGTGTCGGCCGCGAGATCAACAGCGCGGCACTGATCGCCGACGGTTATCATGCCCGCACCGACGGCTTTACCAGCCTGGCGGTCGTGCTGGGCGCTATCGGCGTCTGGCTGGGCTTTCCGCTTGCCGATCCGATCGTCGGGCTGCTGATCACCGTGGCGATCTTCGCCATCGTCTGGCAGTCGTCGAAAGCCGTATTGACCCGCATGCTCGACGGAGTCGAGCCCGGCGTCATCGACGAAATCCATCATGCCGCCGAACACGTGTCGGGCATCGGGCGCGTTGAAGGCGTGCAGGCACGCTGGATCGGACATCGTCTGCATGCCGACGTCGCCATCAGTGTTCCGGAGACGGCGACGGCCAAGAACGTGCTGGGCGTAACCGAAGCCCTCAAGGAGGAGCTGTTCGCCCACTTGCCGGCGTTGGCGGAAGCCAATGTCCGCCTGGTGAGTCCGGCCGGGCCGGCCGCCACTGGAAGGGAACCCTCTCATGCTCACCATCATGCGCCGGAGCCCTTCAAGGTCGCCTGCGATCTGGCTGAAGGGACGTTGGAAATCGTCGACACGGCGGCCGGCGAGCGGATGCGGCTGACCATAGAACGGCACGCCGATGATTTGACAGCGACTGTGATCATCGACCGGCCCAACGGGCCAGAGACGCTTCGCCTCGAAGCCGTCGCCGACAACCATCATCGGCTTGAGAGCACCGTCGCCCCTGCTGAGCCGCATGAGTTCCAGGCGAGGTTGATCCTGGCCGCAAAGGGTCGCGAGCAGGTGCTGCCGTTCAAGATGGTCGAGCCGGAAGGCCACCACCACTGAGATAGGGAGCTGTTCGCGCTATATTCCTGGCTCGACGAACCCCAGTCCGCTGCAAGAAGGCAAAATATGCTTCAGGTCCTGGCCAATCGCACCTACCGTCATCTCTTCCTGGCCCAGGTCATCGCCCTGATTGGCACTGGCCTTGCCACCGTGGCGCTCGGGCTACTGGCCTATGACCTTGCCGGCGCCGATGCCGGCGCGGTGCTCGGCACGGCGCTCGCCATCAAGATGATCGCCTATGTCGGCGTGGCGCCTGTTGCTGCCGCCTTCGCCGAGCGCCTGCCACGCCGTACCATGCTGGTTTCGCTCGACCTCATCCGGGCCGCGGTCGCCGTGTTCCTGCCCTTCGTCACCGAAGTGTGGCAGATATATCTTCTCATCTTCATCCTGCAGTCGGCGTCAGCAGCCTTCACCCCGACCTTTCAGGCTTCGATCCCTGACGTGCTGCCCGAGGAGAAGGACTACACACGGGCCCTGTCGCTCTCGCGACTGGCCTACGACCTGGAAAGCGTCGTCAGTCCCATCCTCGCGGCAGCGCTGCTTTCAGTCATAAGCTTCCATAGCCTGTTCGCCGGCACGGTTGTCGGGTTCCTGGCGTCCGCGGCGCTGGTCGTCTCCGTGGTGCTGCCCAGCCCGCAACCCTCGGAGCCGCGCGGCATCTATGAACGCACGACGCGCGGAATCCGCATCTATCTGGCAACGCCGCGATTGCGCGGCCTGCTGGCGCTCAATCTGGCCGTCGCCGCGGCCAGCGCCATGGTGATCGTCAACACAGTCGTCCTGGTGCAGGCGCAATTTGGCCTCTCCCAAACCGACACGGCGCTGGCGCTCGCAGCCTTTGGCGGTGGATCGATGATTGCAGCTCTTGCCCTGCCGCGGTTGCTTGAGAACGTCCCGGACCGGGTTGCGATGCTCTCGGGCGCCGCGATACTGGTCGCGGGCGTGCTGGCCGGGCCGCTCGCCAGCAGCTACTATCTGCTGCTGCCGCTTTGGTTCGTGCTCGGGCTCGGCTATTCACTGGCGCAGACGCCAACGGGCAGATTGATCAGGCGTTCCGCCGATGCCGTCGATCGGCCCGCTCTGTTTGCCGCTCAATTCGCACTGTCTCATGCCTGCTGGCTGATCACCTATCCGATTGCCGGCCGCGTCGGGGCGGCAATGGGATTGCCCTTCACATTCATTCTGCTTGGCGTCATGGGCGCCGCCGCCCTGATTGCCGCGATCTGGCTGTGGCCGAAACACGATCCGGACGTGCTTGTGCACACGCATGTCGATCTGCCCAAAGACGACCGGCACATCGGCGACGCGGTATGGTCGGAAGCAGGCTATGAGCATTCGCATGGTTACGTTGTCGATGATCGGCACCCGCAATGGCCAAAAGCAAGTTGAGCGCCCGGCATGCCTGGCGATCTCGCCGTCTATGGCGGTCTTTTTCTGACCGCGTTCGTGGCGGCTACAATCCTGCCGATGCAATCAGAAGCAGCCCTTGCGGGACTGCTTCTGACGGAAAGCTATGCTCCGGCTCTGCTCATCGTCTCCGCAAGCGCAGGCAATGTGCTCGGCTCGATCGTCAATTGGTGGCTTGGCCGGGGCGTCGATCACTTTCGCGACCGCAAATGGTTCCCGGTGAAGCCCTCCGCACTGACGCGCGCGACGCGATGGTACCAGCGCTATGGACGATGGTCGCTGCTGTTGAGCTGGCTGCCCCTCGTCGGCGATCCGCTGACGATCGTGGCGGGCGTCCTGCGGGAGCCGTTCTGGAGCTTCCTCGTGATCGTCACGATCGCGAAGGTTGGCCGCTACCTAGCGCTCGCGGCGGTGACACTGAGCTGGATGTAGCGGCTCATGGCAACACATTCGCGACCATCGCTTCCGACCTTTCTCTTGAGCCGACGCAGACCGAATAAGTATAGACATATCGCATATCCGAGTTAGCATGATTCAAAATCAATCAAAAAATGGGGAACTGACATGATCACTCTCGACCGCCGCAATTTCCTTGTTTCCACCGCCGGACTTGCCTTCGCCGCCGCGCTGCCACGCAGCGCCTTCTCCGAAACCAACGACACGCTGAAGATTGCCATCGCCGCGGAGACCGGCGATCTCGATTTGCTGCAGAACGTGTCGACGCTGAGCACCTACACCATCGTCTTCGATGCGCTGATCCACTACGGCCAGAACGGCGCGCTTGAGCCGGGACTTGCCACCAAATGGACTGTCGCGGACGATCAGTTGTCAATCGCTTTCGATCTGCGTGAAGGCGTGACCTTCAGCGACGGCACACCGTTTGACTCGGCCGCGGCCGAATGGAACCTCAAGCGCTGGTTGGGGGTGAGCGACTTTTCATGGATCGGCATCTCCGATGCGTACGACAGCATCGTCACGGATGGAGCGAACAAGTTGACAGTCAAGCTGAAGCGGCCAGTGCCGGCGGCACTGCTTGAACTCACCATCGTGCGGCCCGTCCGTTTCCTGTCGCCCAAGGCAGTCGACAAGGATGGCAAGCAGACGGCGCCGATCGGCACCGGACCGTGGATCGTCGAAAAATACGATTCGAGCGGCACCAGCCTCATTCGCAACGACAAATACTGGGGCGAGAAGCCGCTCTTCAGCCGCATGGAATTGAAGGTGGTTCCGGATGAACTCGCCCGCGCCAATGGTCTGCGCTCAGGCGACCTCGATGTCATCGGTGGCGACTGGGTGGCGACGCTGTCGCCGCGCCGCGCTCGCGCACTGGAAAGCGACGGCATGAAGGTCGTGGCCGAACCGGGCACGGCGACGATGCTGCTCGGCTATTCGCCGAAGTCGAAGATCATCGCGGACAAGGCCGTCCGTGACGCCGTCTATGCATCGGTCGACCGGGCGGCGATCGCCAAGGTGCTGTTCGAGGGCTTTGCCGACCCGGCCGCCGATCTGTTCCCGGCGAACGTGCCTTCCTCGGGCAAGCGGCATGACGTGCCGGTGCGCGACGTGGCGGCGGCCAAGAAGATCCTTGCCGATGGCGGCTGGGTCGACAGCGGTGGTGCCTGGACCAAGGCCGGCTCTCCACTGACCATCGATTTTCTCGTTTCCGAAGAGTCCCTGCCGGGATCGCGGCGCATCGCCGAAATGATCCAGGGTCAGTTGTCCGAGGTCGGTTTCCAGGTCCAGGTGTCCTCGGTGGACAATGCCACCATGCATGAACGGCGTCCGGCCTTCAACTATGACCTGGCTTTCTTCACCACCTACGGAGCGCCCTACGATCCGCACGGCACGCTGGGCAACGCCTTCGTCTCGACCGCCGACAGCGGCCCTGACGGCAAGATCTACGTCTCCGACGCGCTCGACGGCGTCGTCAAGGCTGCGCTCGAGGCGAGCGGCGCCGAACGCGACCTGAAGATGCAGGCCCTCTACGACTGGCTCCACGACAACACCGCCATCTGTCCTCTCGTCGTCAGCCAGAGACTGTGGGCCCACAATCCGCGCGCGGAGAATTTCTCGCTCCCGGCGACCGACTATGATCTGCCGTTCAAGGCGATCACGCTGAAGGCCTGAAGACTTCGAGCCCAAGCGAGGCCTGACGATGAAACGCACGATCCTGCGACGGATGCTGCTTGCCTGCCTTTTGATCCTGGCGGCATCCGCGCTGACATTCGGCCTGGTTGCGGCGGCGCCGGGCAATGTTGCGGCGCTGATTGCCGAGCGTGCGGCGGGCCCCGGCGCGGACGCCGAAATGATCACCAGGATCGGCAACGAGCTTGGCCTTCATGACCCGCTGCCGATCCGCTATGGACGCTGGCTGGCCAGCGCGCTGGCCGGCGATTTCGGCATTTCGTTGCGAACGGGAAAGCCGATTTCTCAGGAGTTTGCCGCCCGCATTCCGATGACGGCGGCGCTGCTTGCCGGCGGCGGTGTTCTCGCCTTCGTCCTGTCGATCACGCTTGGCATCGCCGGCGCCGTCAGCAATGGCGGCGTGATGGACAGATTCCTGCACGCATTTTCGTTGATCGGCGCGTCGACCCCCAACTTCTTCGTGGCGGCGCTGCTGGTCATCGTGTTTTCGGTGATGCTTGGCTGGGTACCCACCTTCGGCACGAGCGGCTTCACCTCATGGCTTCTGCCATGGGTGACGATCGCGCTGTTCCCGGCGTCGGTGCTCAGCCGCGTCGTTCGGGTCAACCTCCAGGAAGCGATGTCGCGGCCGTTTGCGACAACGGGCTTCGCCAAGGGCTACACCAGAACGCAGGTGCTGCTGCGCGAGGCGCTCCCCAACATCGCCATACCGTTCCTGACGACGTTCGGAGCACAATTCACGCTGATGATCATCGGATCGATCGTCGTCGAGACGGTGTTTGCGTTGCGTGGCGTCGGCGCTTTCTTCATCGAGGCGATACGCTTCCGCGACTTCATCGGCATGCAGTCGGTGCTGCTGCTCTTCGTCGTCTTCTTCGTCATGGTCAATTTCATCGTCGACATGATCTGCATCGTGGCGGATCCGCGAATGCGCCGGGCGAGGGGAGCATGAGACGATGAACATTTCCGCAATCAGGGACATCAAGGACTGGCCGTGGCTGGTGCTGCTCCCCGTCATCGGCTTTGTGCTGGTCGGCATCTTCGCTCCGGTAATCATGCCTTACGATCCAAGCGCGCAGGACTATTCGGCGACACTGGAGGGCGTGAGCTGGAGCCACTGGCTCGGCACCGACTATCTCGGCCGTGACGTCTTGAGCCGCATCGTCGGTGGCGCCCGCATTTCCCTGGTGGCCATGGTCATCGTGCTCGTCGCCGCCCTGGCGATCGGCGTGACGATCGGCTCCTTTGCTGGCTATGTCGGCGGCCGTGTCGAGCTTGTCCTGATCAGCCTCATCGATATTGCACTGGCGCTTCCGAGCCTGGTGATCGCGCTGGCGCTGATCGGCATTTTGGGCACGGGCTATTGGTCGATGATCACGGCGCTCACCTTGGCGTGGTGGGCGAACTATGCCCGCATGAGCCGCGCCGTCGTCACCGCCGAGCTGCAGCAGCCCTATATCGAGGCGGCCCGCGTCATGGGCGCCGGCCATCTCTGGATCTTTGTCCGCCATATCCTGCCGCATGTGCTTGCCCTGGTCGTCGTCTATGCAAGCGCCGACGCCGGCGCGCTTGTGCTGGCCATCGCCACACTCAGCTTTCTTGGACTTGGCGTCGCGCCGCCAACGCCGGAATGGGGCCAGATGCTCGTCGACGGCATGAGCTACATCGAGGAGGTTCCACGCCTTGTCGTGCTGCCAGGGCTCGCACTGACACTTGTCGTCGTCAGCTTCAATCTGCTTGGCGAAGCCTTCGCGTTGCAAAAGGTGCCACGGCCGGTTCGCGGCAGAACGCTGCGTAAAAGAAAACTGGCGCGCGCCCGTGAAGAGACGGAACGCAACGCCGTCGAAACCGGGACGACTTCAGCATGAGTGACAATCAGCCGCTCTATGCGATCGAAAATTTGGTCATCGATCTTTACGCCACCACCGTTTCGGTGCGGGCGGTGGACGGGGTGTCGTTCAACGTCCGCCCTGGAGAAACGGTCGCGGTCGTCGGCGAAAGCGGTTCGGGAAAGACCGTCATGACGCTCGGCCCCCTCGGCCTGCTGCCCGAGGGTGTGACGGTGGACATGAGGGGTTCGGCGCGAGCCGACGGAAGCGAACTGCTCAGCATCGGTTCCCGGCAATTGTCGGATTTGCGCGGACGCTATTTCGGCGTGATTTTCCAGGACCCGATGAGCGCGCTCAACCCGATGCTGAAAATCGGCCCGCAACTGGCGCGCCAGGCGCGCCGCTTCGCCGGCCTGTCGCGTGAGGCTGCGCGCAGGCAAGCGGTTTCGCTTCTGGCACGCTCCGGCATTCCGGACCCTGAGGATCGCTACAACCGCTATCCGCACGAAATGTCGGGCGGCATGCTGCAACGCGCGATGATCGCGCTGGCGCTTGCGGCCCGGCCGCGCGTGCTGATTGCCGACGAGCCGACTACGGCGCTGGACGCCACCGTCCAGGCGCAAATTCTGGAGCTCATTCGCCAGATCCAGCGCGAGGACGGCATCGCGGTCGTGCTGATCACGCACGACATCGGCGTGGTTGCTTCCGTCGCCGACCGCGTCATCGTGCTTTACGCCGGACAGGTGGCGGAGGAGGGGACGGCGATGGATGTGCTGACCCAGCCGGTCCATCCCTATACGCGTGGGCTGCTCGCATCGGTGCCGGATTTTCGTGCTGACGACAATGTGGGTACGCGCGAGATACCGGGCCTGCCGCCAAGCCAGATCAGGCTGGAGCCGGGTTGCCGTTTCGCCGACCGCTGCGAATTGGTCGAAGCCGGTTGCCGAAAACACCGACCTCCGCTTCAGACGATATCGATCTCGGCAAATCCGCATCGCGTGGCCTGCCCGGTCGTACTTCGGCGGGAAGGGATTGCCGTTCATGTCTGATGTCGCGGCGATCGAAGTCAGGGGATTGAAGGTGCATTTCGCCAACCGCTCGGGCACCGGCGCGGTGAGGGCGGTCGACGGCATAGACCTGACCGTCGCGCGCGGAGCGTTCCACGGCATTGTCGGCGAGTCCGGTTGTGGCAAAACCACGCTGGCGCGCACCATCGTCGGCCTGCAGAAGGAGAGCGAGGGCACTGTCCTGATTGGGGGCAGAGATCGCGCCGAATGGCTGAAATCGGACAGGAAGTCGTTCAGCCGTGAAGTCCAGTTCGTCTTCCAGGACCCGTTGGGGTCGATGAGCCGCCGCCAGAGCGTCTATCAGACGCTGGAGGAGCCGCTGCAGATCCATCGCCTCGGCTCGTCGGCAGAGCGCCACCGCCGTATCGCCGAGCTTCTGGATCTGGTTGCGCTGCCTGAGACGGTGCTCGACCGTTTGCCAAGGTCGCTTTCCGGCGGCCAGCGCCAGCGCGTTTCGATTGCGCGCGCACTCGCCCTCAAACCATCCATATTGGTCTGCGACGAACCGCTCAGCGCGCTCGATGTTTCGATCAGGGCGCAGATCGTCAACCTGTTTACGTCGTTGCAAAAGCAGCTTGGTCTGACCATCGTCATTGTCGCGCATGACCTGGCGATCGTGCGCGAGGTCTGCTCCGACGTGACGGTGATGTATCTCGGCCGTATCTCGGAAGCCGGCGTGACCCGGCCGCTGTTTCGCGAGCCGGCCCACCCCTACAGCCAGGCGCTGCTGTCGGCTGTTCCTTCTCCCGATCCCCGCATCGAAGCCGGGCGCCGCCGGATCATCCTCGCCGGCGATCCACCGAGCCCAAGCGCGCCGCCTCCCGGGTGCCGGTTCAACACGCGTTGTCCCGTGGCGATCGATATCTGTCGGGTCGAGGAACCAATTTTGCGGATGGTGCCCCACGGCGGCGTTGCCGCCTGTCACCTCGCAGATAGCGCCCACCGCCCGGTGATCTGAAGGATGGTCGTTGCAGCCCCTCTTGACCACGCTGCCAGAGGGTCCATCTTGATCGTGTGGATTGTCCCGTTCTCCTGACTGAGGCGCGCTGAATGTCGAAGGCATGTTTTGTCCTGGCATTTGCAGCTATGTGGCTGACATCGCCGCTGGCGCATGCTGATAATGTCGATCTGGCGTTGGAAGCTTTTCACGGGATTTGTCTTGCGCACGGGCCAGATTTCGAGCGAACCGCCGCTGTTGCAAAGAAGCGTGGATGGACACCGCTGTCCGGCGACGCAGCGCTTGCTCCGGTCGATGACGTAAAAGCCTTCCAGGGTTGGGTGGCGGCCGGCGACGACCTACCGGCCAAAACCATGATCGCGGTGACAAAAGCCACCTTGAACGGCAGGGCCGTGCAAACCTGCTCAATCAGGCTGTTCGATGTCGACCGCGCGGCATTCGAGGAGCGTTTTTTCGCCCGGACGGACGCCGAAAAAATCGGCGAGGACAGAAACGGGGCTCACGTCTCCAAACTCTACATATTGATTGCCGGCAATCGAAAGCAGCTCGTCCATTTGACGTCGCCAAGGTCCCGGATCAAGTCGAGCATGATCATTGCAAGCTCGATAGCCGATGATTAATCGGGGTGAACAGGCGGCCGATGGCGACCAAGGGTAGTGATTCCGAGGGTGCTACTCGTGGCGCCACACCTTGTAGGCCGAGATGACGAGGATAGCAGCCAACAGAGGCAGCAGCACTTTCTCTGGCACGATGCCCAACAACATGCCGCCGATCCATGTCCCGACAATCGACCCCGCAGCAATCAGGACCACGAACCATTTGTTCCTCGCAATTACGCCAAAGCTTTGGTCCTGCGAATAGCGGGTGAAACCGACCATCATCGTCGGAAGGCTCACCGCAAGCGACATGCTCCCGGCAAGCTTGATGTCGATCCCGAAAAGCAGGATGAGCGTGGGGACAAGCAGTTCCCCACCGGCTACACCAAGCAGCGACGCCACGACGCCAATGGCGAACCCGATGATGATCCCGGCAATGATCAAGGCCGGCCCGCTGAAAGGCGGCAGGCTTGTTAAGCTCTGATCGTGGCCAAAGACCAAGACGAGGGCGATAAGCAACAGTAGCGCGGCAATTACCTTATAGAGCGTTTCGGATTTGAGCCCTGTTGCCCATCCCGCACCGAACCAGGCACCGGCTAGGCTACCCGCCAGCAGATTGAGAATGACCGGCCAATGAGCCGCGACGGCGCTTAGAGGCACTGTAGCGGCCCGGAAGGGAAGGGCAGACGCAACCACCACCAAACTGGTGGCCTTGTTCAGAATTACCGCTTCAAGAGCGGCAAACCGGAACAGCCCGATGAGGAAGGGAAGGCGGAACTCTGCCCCGCCAAGGCCAATTAGTCCGCCAAGCGAACCGACGACAGCGCCAACCACAAATGCCAGTATTCCGCGTCTTTCGACCATGCGGACGATATGCAGCAAGGGTGTGTGAAATTCCAGTCCTCAATCCTCGATGGCGCGTCTCTCGCAAGAGACGCGGTCTTTTTTGCGTTTGCAAGGAACTCGCGGTAGGAACCATTCCTCGGCATCGATCCGGAGAAGGAAGTTGAGCGATAAGCAAAAGATCATCTGGATGATAGCGCTGGCAATCCTTGCCGGCATCGCGGTGATCATGCTCAACCACTGGCTGAAGGGCGACTTTGGGTAGCTGCTCCGGTATAAGTCACGCTGCATGGATGGCACGCAGAGAGGCCGTCCCATTTCGGCCTGCTTGCAATGGCAGACGCCTTCCCTGACCCGGAAACGATGAAGTGCGAGTGAAAATGCGACTGGCAGGCATCATATCAGGCGCGGCGCTGTTGCTAGCTTCCGCCGTGGCGGCGAGCGCCCATCCGCATGTCTTCGCCGAGGCGAGGCTGGATCTGACCGTCAGCCCAGACAAGACGGTCAAGTCGCTTCGACATCTCTGGCGTTTCGACGACCTCTTTTCCAGCACTGTGCTGATGGAATTCGACAAGAATTCCGACCTTGTCCTTGATGCAAAGGAACTCGATGAAGTCGCTCTTACCGTCCATGCATCGCTGGCCGAGTATAACTACTTTCAAATGGTGACCTTGAACGGCAAGGACGTGACGATGGCGCCACCGCCGAAATTCAGCGTCAGCTATGAAAACGATCAACTCGTCGTCCAGTTCGAGACGCAGCCGAAGGACCCGTTGGCCCTTGCTGGAAAAGTTAGCATCGGCGTCTACGATCCGACCTTCTACACGGCAATCGACTTTACCGATGACGACAAGATTGCGGTGGCGGGTCTGCCGCAAGGCTGCTCACGTGCGGTCGTGCGTCCCGATCCGGACACGGCCATAGCGCAAAACCAGAAAAGCCTGACGGACGCTTTCTTCAGTGACCCGACGGGGACCGATCTCGGCAAGATTTTCGCTACACGTCTTGAATTGACGTGTGGCTGACACGGAGTCGATCTGATCGCCACGTTCCGAACCCTCGTCGAATTCCAGCGAACGATCTACCTGGCGCTGGGCATCTAGCTGATCAGGCTCGCTGCCCTAGGACCATCACCTTTCATGAATCGGAGCGTGGCATACCCCAGGCGCCGATGCCTTTTCCCGCCATCCTCTGGAACAGGTCATCTGCCTGTGCCGGTGAAATGTTCATTTCGGTGGCGACCCACCAGGCGAGGACCGCAAGAAATGCGCCGGCGATGAACTGAATGGCGAACTCGGCGGGCATGCCGCGATCGCCGATCCGTTTCTCGACGAGTTCTTCCCGGACGGCTCGCCGGATACGCTCACGCAATTCGTCGTGGATCGTATTGCCGCTGCTTGCAAGCAATGCGTGGTGAAGCGGTCGGAATGCATGGGCGTGCTCGAACATGGGCAGGCTGAACTCGAACAGGCGGCTACCTGTTTCTTGGCTTGCCGCCTCGCGCCTGCGGCCAATCGACCGCAGATGCGCCTCGATTGTCGCGCTGCGCAGAGCATCCTTGTCGGCATAGTGTGTATAGAAGGTCGACCTGCCGACATTGGCCCTCTGGCAAATGTCATCGACGGTGATAGCAGCATATCCCTGCTCCGGGATCAGGGCGATGAGCGCGTCCTGCAGCAGGCCGCGCGTCCGCGCGACGCGTCGATCGATCGTGTTCCGCTCGCCCGCACGCTCGATTTTCATGGCCATGGCCCTCTACAGTGCCCGGTTTCGGACATTCGGCGGTTCGGTGTCTGACAACAGCATTTCCAGACATTGTGTCCATTATGATACGCCAAGTCCAGGAGCTCAAATCGGGTTTGGGCACGCCGCAAGGAAGCAGAAGGTCGCCAGACATGCATTCATCTGATCATCACGCCGGCAACGGACCGCATTCGCGCAAGCGGGTGATAGCGTTGGCCCTGCTTGCCAAACTGTCGCTGGTTGCAGGCTTCCTCGTCCTCGCCAAATTGGGCATGGGCTATGTTCAGGCCGGCGCCTGGACGGCGGTATTCCACGGCCTTGTCCTCGCGGTGATCGCGGGATTGGCGCTGTGGGGCAGCCTGCGTCACAGGGGGCTGGTCGGCAACGGTGCGCAGAGCGCGAGCGACAGGGGCATCGGCATCGTCCTGCACCGGGCGGCAGCCTATGATTTGCTTGCTCGCGTTCTGACCTTTGGCCGCGAGGGCCGCTTTCGCGAGCTCATGCTTCGCCCGGCAAAGCTCCAGCCCGGCGAAGCGATGCTCGATGTCGGCTGTGGAACGGGCACCCTTGCCATTGCCGCGAAGCGGCTGGTCGGTTCGGACGGCAGCGTCACCGGCGTCGATGCGTCGGCCGAAATGATAGAGAGGGCGCGCGCCAAGGCCGAGCGGTCCGGTCTCGATCTGACGTTCGTCAACGGGACGGCGCAGAAGCTTCCCTTCAAGGACGCGCAATTCGACATCGTCGTCGGTACGCTGATGCTGCATCACCTGTCGAAGCCCGTTCGATCGGCCTTCGTCCGCGAGGCAGCACGCGTCTTGAAGCCAGCAGGCCGGCTGTTGCTCATCGATTTCGGCAGGCCGGTGTCCAGATTACCCAGGCTCCACAAGCATGGTCATGTCGATATGCACTGGGTCGCTTCACTGCTGACCGAGAGCGGATTCCAGGTCAGCGATATCGCCACCGTCGGAACGAAGAATCTGAACTACATTCGCGCAACGACGAATAAGGACCAGCCAGGCCAGGCGTCGCCGGCATCGCCGTGATCATGCTCAGGCACTGGCTGAATGGCGACCCGTTCTGAGGCGAACAATCACGTATGGGCGTTGGCACGTCCCAATTCGGCCTGCTTGCAATGGCAGCTGTCCTGCCTGAACAGGAAACCCGAAGTGAGTCTTCGCCATGTGCCTTGAATTGACCTGCGGATGATGTTCCAAACCCTTGTCGAGTTTCAGCGCACGATCTACCTCGCGCTGGCCGAGCAGATCAAATTGCTGTCGGCGGGCGGCGACTGGCTGGCGTTCATGGCCTTCTTGCCGATGGGAGTGCTGTTTGGTGCGGCGCATGCTCTGACGCCAGGTCATAGCAAAGCCGTGCTGGCGACGTATCTGGCCGGTTCGGATGCCAAGGTTTCGCGCGGCCTTCTCGTGTCGCTGACACTCTCGTTCACGCATGTGACGATAGCCGTGCTGATCGCAGCCCTCTCGTTGCCGCTGGTCTCGATTGCTTTGGGTAGCGTTGGCCGGGCGCCGCTTTTGGAAGATGTCAGTCGCGGCCTGCTCGGCCTGATCGGCGTCTGGATGCTCTGGCGCGCTTTGAGCCATGGCCATCACCACAAGCATGAAGGTGAGGCCGTCGGCGTCATGGCGGGCTTGATCCCGTGTCCACTCACGCTTTTTGTGATGACCTTCGCGATATCCAGAGGCGTTCCGGTCGCCGGCATCCTCTTCGCAATCACCATGATGGTCGGCGTGGCGTTGACGCTGTCTTGCGTAGCCGTGTTGTCGATCCTGTTTCGGGAGCGTCTCGTACATTTTTTCGACAGCAGGCCGCGCCTGTTCGATATCATTTCCCGCTCTATCGAAGGCGGGGCAGGCCTTGTGCTCGCCGGTGTAGCCATCTGGCAAATCTCTGCGCGCTGAAAGACGTTCAAGCAGACAGCCGGACGTAAAGCGTGGCCTCGCCGATGGATGGCGGGCTGGACGGCGCAATAGCGCCATCCGTCCGAACTCAGCGTGACCGTTTGCCCGAGCCGCGTTGCAAGCTCGCCAGAGGCCGACCTAGCTCTTCTTGACCGCAACTTTGTCGAGGGCTGCGCGCAGACCTTTCGCCAGCTTCTGCGCATCATCGTTCGCCCAGAAATGCATGAAGAAGAGCCGGGGCTGCTCATCGAGCATGTGGCTATGCAGCGCGGTGATCTCGATGCCGTCGTGCTGCATGGCTTTGATAACCGGATCGACCTCCTTTGCCGTCAGCACAAAATCACCCGTGATCGCCGCCTTGCCGCCACCTGTCGATTGGAAATTAATCGCTATTGCCGAGCCCATGGCCGCCGGCACTTCCATTCCATTTTCCTCGACCGGCTCAGCGCGCGGAATCGTGAACTGATAGACCGCGCCATTGGCCTTACCCTTATAGCCCATGGCTTGGTCGACACCGGCGGCGTCGAACTCGATCTGCGGAGCGGCTTGCGGCTGGGCGCCGCCTCCCATCGGTGTTTTGCTCAGCGCTAATCCGGCATGAAGCGCTGTTGCGAGCGTGACTGGGTCGCCTTGGCCGAAGACGTGCATATAGAGTGTCATCGGCTCCGCGCGCAGCAAGTGGTTGTGCAACGCGGTGATTTCGATCCCGCTTTCTTCAAGCTTCGTCATGACCGGGTTCACCTCGTCCTGTGTCAAGACGATGTCACCCATGACCATGGCCTGTTTCCCCAGGGGTTCGAACGCGATCCAGCCTCCGAGCGCAAATCCTGGTTTCAGGGATATGCCATCGAGCGATACCTTCAGGTCCGTTCGTGGCAAGCCCACCCGGTAGACGCCGCCAGGCATTTCGGCTCCGGATTTGCCGAGCGCCTGTGCGATTGTTTGCCAATCGGGTGCCGCCGATGCCGGTTGGAGCAGCGCCGACATCGCAATCAGCGTTGCGCCGGTCATGAGTTTTGCGTGCATGGGATTTCTCCTTGTGATCTGCCCCCATCGCCCAATTCGTCATGCGGCTGCTGGTTTCGAGGCTGGCGGCCAGTTGTGCGTCTCCCCCTTGCGGCGCGAAGCCCAGGCATAGAGTGCGTCGTATATGACGAAGCCGTGCCTCAGCACTTCGTGGTCGTCGGGAGTCACATCCCGCAGACCCATGGAGATCGCCAGCAGGCCGGCCGATTGCGGCGTCAGGTCATGCCGGTCGGTGTCGGCACCGCGCACAATCGCGGCAATGGTCACGATCGCCGGGTCGCGCTCGAGGCCGTATTTCGAGACGAAGGTATCGAAACTGCAGCCGTCGCCGACATGGGTGAATTCGACGCCGGGCACGTCGTATGGCGTCGCGCCCGTCTCCTGGGCAATAGGGATCACTTGATCGGGCGGCACGAAGAGGAACTCCGGATCCTTGTCGATGAAGCGCGCAATCAGCCAGGGGCAGGCAATGCGGTCGATGACCGGACGTTCGCGGGTAACCCATTTCATGGTTCATCTCCTTCCTTGAGTATCAGCGGGACGGTCGGCGCGCCGATCGCATGCCAGGCGGCGATGCCGCCTGAAAGCGCACTTGCATCGATGCCGCGGCGACGCAGTTCGGCGACGGCGTCACCGCTGACCTGGAAGCCGTAGACGCAATAAACGATGACCGGCTTGTCCCTCGCCAGTTCATCCGCCCAATCGGCGATCTTCTCGGGGGCTCGGAGCTTGGCCCCTGGCAGCATATCGCTGCGCTTTGCCACATCCTCGGCGAGGCAGACGTCGAGCACCACGAGATCTTCTCCCTGATCGAGGCGCGCCCGCAGTTCCTCTGGCGCGATCGCTGGAACCGTGTCGTCCGATGCCGATCCTGTTGAAGGATCACGCTGCGCGATGGCCCGGCGGTGGCGGGCAGCGACCCGTTCCCAATGGATGTTCTTCATGAAAGCATCCACATAGACGCCAGCCTTGGTGCCGAAATCCATGTGGTAAGCATGTTCGTACATGTCGAGTGCGAGGATCGGAATGCCGCCGGCGAGACAGTTGGTATGGTCCGCTGCCCATTGGATCGTCAGCCGATCGCGGCGCTCCGACCAGGTGAGCAAGGTCCATCCCGAGCCGCCGGCTTGCGCCTTCGCACAAGCCATGAACTTGGCGCGCCAGGCGGCCATGCTGCCGAAGTCGCGCTCCAGTGCAGCCGCGAGATCGTCTCCGGCATCGCCGGAGCCACCGAGCCCATCGAAATAGATCTCGTGCAGGATTGCCGAATTGGCGGCGACCAGCTCTTCGCGCTTCAGCCCGTTGATGTCGAAGACGGGTGCCGCGCCCCAGTCGAGTCCGTCGAGCCGCTGTTCGATGGCGTTGAGGCGGCGAACGGCACCGCCGTAATTGTTTTCGTAGTGGCTTGCCAACAGCCGCTCGGAGAGGCCGACGAGGCGAGGCGGCTTGAATGGCAGCGGCATGATCTGGTGTGGCATCGGTTCCCCCACTCTGCGGCACGGCCCATCCGTGATGAGGCGAACGCTATGCCCGAATGAAAAATGATACAAGTGTTGCATTTGGTTTTGTTCGTGATACGGTTCACTTATGAGTGAGGGGCAATCGCAGGAACAGCGCTGGCTGCTCCTGATCCATCAACTGCCAAGCAAACCCGCCTACTTCCGGGTGAAGATCTGGCGACGGTTGCAAGGCATCGGCGCGGTCGCAGTCAAAAGCACCGTTTACGCCCTGCCGGCGAATGCCGAGATGCAGGAGGACTTCGAATGGCTTCTCAAGGAGATCGTCGCTGGCGGCGGCGAGGCCATGATGTGCGAGGCGCGCCTTGTGGATGGTTTGTCGGACGCCCAGGTCAGGGCGCTCTTCGACGCAGCCCGTGACGCCGACTACGCGGAAATCGTCGAGGAAGCGCGCGATCTGGCCGCAGCGATCAAGACCGATGCGACATCGGAAAAACATGCGGAAGCGCGTCCGCAACTCGGCCGCTTGCGCAAGCGGCTCGCGGACGTCGTGACGATCGACTTCTTCGGCGCCAACGGTCGCCTCGCCAGCGAGGGACTGATCGCCGAGCTCGAGGCACAGCTTATAGAGGACAAGGCCATGACCAAGGAACCGAAGAAGGCGGCCGAGCCGAGCGAGCTCAAGGGCCGGATCTGGGTCACGCGCCGGGACGTGCATGTCGACCGCATCGCCTGCAGCTGGCTGATCCGTCGCTTCATCGATGCTGACGCGATCATCCGCTTCGTGGCGGGCAAGGGATACGTGCCGAACGAGGGGGAATTGCGCTTCGACATGTTCGAGGGCGAAATCACCCATGAGGGAGACCGCTGCAGCTTCGAGGTGCTGCTGGCCCGCGCCGGCATTACCGATACGGCACTCCAGGCCATCGCCGAAATCGTCCATGACATCGACCTGAAGGACGGCAAGTTCGGCCGCGAGGAAACCACGGGCATTGCCAGCCTGATCTCCGGTATAGCGATGGCGCATGCGAGCGACGAGCAACGGATCGCCGAGGGCGCTTCGGTGTTCGACAACCTGTACCGATATTTCCGCTCGAAGCGCGGGTGACCCGAGGAACTAATCATGGCCAATGCAGAGAGCACCGTGACAGCACCAAACAAACCAACCGAGACCCCCGGCCATGGCATTTCGTTTGCTGAGGCCACGCGGGTGTGGGCGCGTGTGGCCGCGCTCAGCTTCGGCGGTCCGGCCGGTCAGATCGCCATGATGCACCGGATCATCGTCGAGGAAAAACGCTGGATCGGCGAGACCAGGTTCCTGCATGCGCTGAACTATTGCACGCTGCTCCCCGGTCCGGAGGCGCAGCAATTGGCCATCTACATCGGCTGGCTCATGCACAAGACCAGAGGTGGCCTCGTCGCCGGAATCCTGTTCGTACTGCCAGGCGCGGTCGCCATTATGGCGCTCAGCTGGATCTACGCCATCTTCGGCAACGTCGGCGCAGTTCAGGCCCTCTTCTTCGGCCTTAAGGCCGCAGTCCTTGCCATCGTCCTCGAAGCGGTTTTGCGCATCGGCAGGCGGGCGCTCAAGAACAATGTCATGGTCGGGCTTGCGGCAGCGGCCTTCCTGGCTCTTTTTCTCTTCCATGCGCCGTTTCCGCTGGTCATCCTGATCGCCGGTATCATCGGCTTCGGCGGCGGTAGAGTTGGCTGGGCTTCCTTCAGCTCGGGCAACGGTCATGGCAAGGTCGGCGGCAAGCAGGTCGCCGACGCCGATACCGCGCTTGGCGAAGGGGTGCCGGCCCACGCGCGACCGTCAGTTAGTTGGTCGCTGAGGATCGCGGCAGTTTTTCTGGCGTTGTGGCTGGTACCTGTCCTTGGACTTCTGATGCTGCTTGGGCAAGGCAACGTCTTCACAGACATCGCCATCTTCTTCTCCAAGATGGCGATGGTCACCTTCGGCGGCGCCTACGCAGTGCTCGCCTATGTTGCACAGCAGGGCGTCGAGCACTACGGCTGGCTCAAGCCAGGAGAAATGCTGGACGGCCTCGGCATGGCCGAGACCACGCCAGGCCCGCTGATCATGGTCACACAGTTCGTCGGCTTCATGGGAGCGTACCGGGCGCCGGGAGTGCTTAGCCCCCTTGTCGCCGGAACGCTCGGCGGCCTGCTCACGACCTGGGTCACTTTCGTTCCCTGCTTCCTATGGATATTCCTAGGCGCGCCATTCATGGAAACGATGCGCAGCAACAAAGCCCTATCCGCAGCGTTGTCTGCCATCACGGCGGCGGTGGTCGGGGTGATCTTGAATCTGGCGGTGTGGTTCGCGCTTCATGTGCTGTTCCGCGAACTGCGTGAGGTCAGCTGGCTGGGCATGACGCTGGACGTGCCGGTGTTCAACTCTGTCAACATCCCCTCGCTGGTTCTGACGCTCGGTGCGCTGCTCGCGGTATTTCGTTTCAAGATCGGCATGATCCAGGTGCTCGCAGCATGCTCGCTCCTTGGCGTGCTCTACGGCGTCGTGACGGGATCGATCTAAACTGTACCGTCGGAGTGACCGTTCGCCCGGCAGGAGGCAGATTTGACCGCTCAAAGTTCGGCGAACCAACTGCGCGGAAAAGTGGCGAAACACAAGTTTGCGCTCCTGCCTCCCGGGGCCCGGCCGGCGGCGGCCTATCTGCTGGCTTCTAGGGGATTGCGGGCGTTTGGCGACGGGCTCGTCAGTCTTCTGCTTCCTGCCTATTTGGCAGCGCTCGGTTTCAACGCTTTTGAGATCGGAAGCCTCGCCACCGCAACACTGGCGGGATCGGCGGCGCTCACATTGTCTGTCGGGTTTGTCGCGCACCGGTTCTCTCGCCGCTCGCTGCTGATCGCAGCAGCGGGCCTGATGGTTCTAACGGGGCTTGCGTTCGGGCTCGTCCAGGATTTCTGGCCGCTGCTCCTGGTCGCATTCGTCGGAACGCTGAATCCATCCTCCGGCGACGTCAGCGTGTTTCTGCCGCTCGAACATGCACAGCTTGCGCATAGCGTCACCGATCGCGACCGCACCGCGCTCTTTGCCCGCTATAGCCTTGTCGGTTCACTTGTTGGAGCCGTCGGTGCTCTGGCGGCTGGAGCACCCGATATCCTCCGACAGGTTGTCGGCCTGGAGATCAAGCAAGCCCTCCAATTCGCTTTCCTGCTCTATGCTTCTCTGGGGGTGGGAGCGCTGCTGCTCTACCGTCGGCTGCCAGACGAGCCGCTCGATGCGGGTGCGGTGCCTGCGGAACCTCTGGGCAAGTCTCGAGCCATCGTCCTCACGCTCGCTGCGCTTTTCAGCCTTGACGCTTTTGCGGGTGGCTTCGTGGTTCAGTCATTGTTGGCTCTGTGGCTTTTCCAACGGTTCGGCCTATCGCTCGTCGCCGCGGGCGTAATCTTCTTCTTGACGGGCATCCTTTCGGCCGGGTCGTATCTGGTGGCCGTGCAGATCTCCAAACGGATCGGGCTCGTGAACACCATGGTGTTTACGCACCTGCCATCCAGTCTCTGCCTGTTGCTCATTCCCTTCATGCCGACCCTCGGTCCCGTTTTCGTACTTCTGCTGATCAGGAGCGCGTTGTCGCAGATGGATGTACCGACCCGCACCTCCTACGTCATGGCCGTGGTGTCGCCTGGTGAGCGAGCCGCAGCCGCGAGTGTCACCGCGGTCCCGCGCAGCCTCGCGGCTGCCGCCAGCCCGATGCTTGCCGGCTCGCTGCTCGCAATGTCCGGTTTCGGTTGGCCGCTGCTCATCGCCGGCGCCTTGAAGATTGTCTACGACATCCTTCTGCTTGCGATGTTCCGCAAGGTTCGCCCGCCGGAGGAACGACGGGAAGGTCCGTAGCAGACGCAGGTGCGTTGCCCGACGTGGCAACCACACGCGAAATGATGACCGTGCGCTGCCCGTGAGGATATCGGCCTCAGTCGAGTTAGACCTGCCACGGCCACTTTGCACATTCCTTCCGAACCTGCGCAGGGCTCAGACCCAAGTCTGCCAGCTGATGGTCTTCGAGTTCGGCCAGCTGTTCCCGTTGGCGATGGATTTCGATCCAGCGCGCCACCGATGCCATCGAGCGCACTAAATTTTCCATTGCCTGTGGCGATGAACGCCTCGGCGTCTCAATCAACACTTCTCATCCTTCCGCAGTGCACTGGTTGACGTGTGCTGCGGAAATGCTCCAATCTGCCCGCGGGCGCAAAGCATGGTTTCTCGTGCTTGGCCTAATTTTTCTCATGACATGGTGCGAAATTGGCCCGCCGATTGCCGTCACTCAACGCCCTCAAAGCCTTCGAGGCGGCGGCGCGCCACGAGAGCTTCACCAGGGCGGCGAACGAACTTTCCGTGACGCAGGGTGCCGTGAGCCACCAGGTGAAGGCGCTCGAGCTCGAATTGGGTATCAGGCTGTTCGATCGCGAACGTCAAAAGCTGACCATTACACGGGCCGGCCTCTCCTATCTGGAGGTGGTCCGCGATGCCTTCGACCGTATAGCTCTCGGCACGCAACGCATCCAGCATCTATCTCGGGCCGGAGCGTTGACGGTCAGCACGTCGCCCGACTTTGCCGCCAAGTGGTTGGTAAACCGCCTTGGCAGGTTTGCCGAGACGCATCCGGACATTGATCTCAGGATTTCCGCAACCATGCATCACGTCGACTTCGCTAGAGAGGACGTCGATCTTGCCGTGCGGCATGGCGATGGCAATTGGGCGGGGCATGATGTTGTCCGCCTGTGCTCCGAGCAACTGTTCGTGGTCTGCAGTCCCAAACTTCACCGCCGGATGCGCGAGCCGTCCGATGTGCTGAACTTTCCGTTGCTGCATCTTGATGACCGAAAGGACTGGTCGGAATGGCTCGAGGCCGCCGGCGTGGTCGATGCCGAACTCTCCCATGGGCCAGTCTTGAACCGCGCCAGCATGGTCATAGACGCCGCTATCGACGGCCAGGGCGTCGCACTCGCCCGCACCACGCTTGCGGCTTGGGACCTCATCAACGGGCGCCTCGTAAGGCCGTTCGCCACGACGCTGCGATTGTCCAAGACCTACTGGATCGTCTGCCCCAAGGCGACGTCGATGCTCCCTAAAATTACGACATTCCGTGACTGGCTGTTGGCTGAGACCGCCGATGATGTGCGCCGCCTCAAAACGCTCGGTCCAGAGGCCTAAGATCGAATCGTGAAGGTCAAGCAGTTGGAAAAGTTATTCGCAAGGGCTCAATCGTTCGAGGACTTCTGCGACGGGCGAACGTCCTAGGTCTGCGCCGCATCGACGCTGCTTACGTTGTAGGTATGTTCGCCGACAAAGGCCCCGACTATGTGGATCGGATCGATGCTATAAGCCGTGGCTGCATCTTTGATCTGTTGCACGAGATTTTTATCGTTACTCAGCAACGCCAGAATCTTGTGGTACTTGGCGTCGTAAGTCGTCTTGAAGGCGCGGGTCCTATTCGCTGCCGCTGCGGGGATCGGCGGCTGCTGCTCGAACCGGTTTCCGGGAGGAACGACCGTGAGGCCCTTCGCGAGAGCTTCGAGGCCCAATCCGTTGGCAAAAACCAGGACAAGGGCGGTCAGCGCTGTGAGCGCGTGCTTGGTTTTTTTCTGTCATCCCGAGGAGCAGGGTATAGACCCACGCTCGCCGCCCGTTCCTGTATGAACCATTCAAGCTCAATCAGCGTGGCACGCCGGTTGTCAACGCATGACCGCGATCGCCGGGCATGATCGCGCCCTGGGTGTGACGTATCGGTCACTATGCTGGTGCTGACGCCAGCAAGTCGTTCGCGGGACCGGCATCTCGGCCAACCTGTTGCCTTGCGAATCTTCGAACACGAGTCTGGCGTTGATCGAGCGTACCGCCCTTGGAAGGTTGCTTTTCACCCTAAACGTTATGATCGGTCCCGTCCGTCCAGGCTCAGCGGACCAGTCCAGTAGCACGAGCTCGTCCGACCTTCCGCTCAAGCAGTCGCATTGGTTTATCTGCCGTCGGTCCTTGCTACGGGTCGCTGCAACTTAGTGGTCGAATGCGCCTTTTCGTTCCCGCTTCGCAGATGCTAAACGTTCGCTATGCTTTACATTGAACTCGCGACCGTCGTCGTCCTGATCTGCATCAACGGCCTGCTTGCAATGTCGGAACTAGCCGTTGTCTCGGCGCGGCCGGCTCGGCTCAAAGGTATGGCCGAACGAGGCCTGAAGGGTGCCAATCGCGCGCTGGCGCTTGGTGCCGATCCCGGAAAATTCCTATCGTCTGTCCAAATAGGGATTACATTGGTGGGTGTGCTTTCCGGCGCGTTCTCAGGCGCCACGCTGGGCGAGCGCCTGTCATCTCTCTTGGCCGCTAGCGGCGTGCCCGGCAACGTTGCAGACGCCTTGGGTGTCGGTATCGTAGTGGCAGCCATCACCTATGCCTCTCTGATCGTGGGAGAACTTGTTCCCAAGCAGATTGCACTTCGCAATCCGGAGGGCATAGCAATGCGTGTAGCTCCGGCGATGACCGTCGTTGCGAAAATTGGCGCACCGTTGGTGTTTTTACTGGATTTCTCCGGTCGTGGTTTGCTGTGGCTTTTAGGCCAAAAAGGCGAGTCCAAGGAAAAAGTCACCGATGAGGAAATCAAAATGTTGGTTGCCGAAGCCGAGCATCACGGGACCATCGAGGCAGACGAACGCCGGATGATCGCGGGCGTCATGCGTCTGGGAGACCGGGCGGTGCGCGCCGTTATGACACCACGGACCGATGTGGACTGGATCGACATTACCTGGGAAGAAACGAGAGTGCGCAAGGCGATCATCGAGACGGAGCATTCTCTGCTGCCGATTGCCGAAGGTACGGTCGATGCAATGATCGGCGTCGTGCAGACCCGCAAGGTACTGGCGGGCATGCTCAATGGGCAGAAGGTCGATCTCAGGCGTCACTTGCAGAATGCGCCGATCGTGCACGACCAGGCGGACGCGCTTGATGTGCTGACAACACTGAAAGGAGCACAGGTGCCTGTGGCCCTGGTCCACGACGAGTACGGTCATTTCGAGGGCATTGTGACGCCGGCCGACATCCTCGAGGCGATCACAGGCGTGTTCCGTGCCGATCTCGAAGCCGAGGAAGAAACGGCCGCCGTGCAGCGCGAGGATGGGTCATGGCTGCTTGCGGGGTATATGCCCGTTGACGAGATGTGTGATCACCTTGCCATCGAGCTCCCAGAAAATCGCGATTATGAAACAGTTGCCGGTTTCATCCTGTCGCACATGCACCATTTGCCGGCGACAGGCGAAACGGTCGAAGCGGACGGCTGGCGGTTTGAAGTCGTCGATCTCGACGGCAGACGCATCGACAAGGTCATGGCCAGCAAATTACCCAGCGGACGCCGGCTCGCTCGGCATTAAATCAATGATCGCGCAGGATGGCAGCCGCATGTCTCTTACTGCCGTCGGGACGATTGATTCACGCCTTGTCGGGCAGAAGACGAGCGTTCCGAAGGCGCACATGCCAATTCGACTGATCGACCGTGTCGCATGGATCAAAGTATGAACGACAACCATCAAGCTGCAAACCGGGAAGAAATGTAGGCGGGTAGCTTCACACACGTATTGGGCGCGTGTTCGCTTGCGCTTCAGCGGGTATCAAAGCTAATGGAAACCCGGAGAGGACTTGGCTGCTTCAGCAGGTGAAAAGTGCTGCCTTTCTCACGGTTCTATCTCGCGTCGTGCCTGCTCGCGCTTATAGCGCTGGTCGCCATTCTTGAGCTCGGCCTGCTTCCGGCACTGCTTTCAGGCCTTCTCGTGTTCAACCTCGTTCATTTCACCGCACCGATGCTCCATCGAATCGGCGTCTCCAACAGTCTGACGAAAAGCCTTGCGCTGACCTTGGTGGCATTGATTTTCACGCTCCTGATAGCCGCCGCTATCTTTAGCGGCGTGTCGCAATTGACTGGCGGTTCGGAGAACGTCGTGACGCTCCTCAAGAAGATGGCCGAGATCATCGATACCGCGCGTGTCCATCTCCCGACTTGGGCGATGGCCTATTTTCCGTCGAATATCGAGGAACTGGAAGTCTTCGCGGCCCGGTGGCTCCGCGAACATGCCGGCCAGCTTCAACTCGTCGGGCGAGATGTCGGCGTCCTGGTGGTCCACATTGTCGTCGGCATGGTGATCGGCGGCTTGATCGCGGTGAGCTCGGCGGCGCCATCGGGCGAGCCCGGCCCACTGGCGATCGCGCTGGCGGATCGTGTCAAAATTCTGAGCAAGGCCTTTCGCAACATCGTGTTCTCGCAAATCCGGATTTCGGCCTTGAATACGTTTCTAACGGCGATCTATCTCGTCGCTGTTCTGCCGTCCTTCGGAATCGATCTGCCATTCATCAGGACGATGATAGCGCTGACTTTCGTCGCCGGCCTTCTGCCGGTCATCGGCAATCTGATCTCCAACACCGTGATCGTCGTCGTCAGCCTCAGCATCTCCTTCCTTGCAGCGCTCGGCTCGCTTGCCTTTCTCATCGTCATTCACAAGCTCGAATACTTCGTGAACGCCAAGATTATTGGAACGCGGATCAATGCGCGTGCCTGGGAGCTTCTTCTGGCGATGGTTTTCATGGAGGCCTGGTTCGGTATGCCGGGTCTTGTCGCCGCGCCGATCTATTATGCCTATCTGAAGGCTGAACTCACGATGCGCGGGCTAATCTAGTTTCCGTCCATAAACGCCGGTATTTCGCAGCATTTGCAATCGCTTGGATCCGACCGGAAGCGCCGTTGACGGGCATGGACAGGTCAGGAATAGTTGATGATCGACAAAATGCAGTGCTTGGCAACGATCGGACGCACGCCATTGCCGGCGGCTCTGCCGGCGGGACGGCTGCGATGCCGAGCTGATATCAGGTCGGCCTGAGGCGGGTGAAGAGGACGAGGTTGTAGGCCGCGACCGAGGACCAGACGTAGGTTTTGAAGTGATCAAGGCCGCGCCAAGTGCAGCGCGCCAGGCCGTAAGCGCGTTTGAGGCACGAGATGCCAGCTTCGATGCCGGCGCGAAAGTTGCGCAGCTTGCGATAGACCCACTTGCTTCTGACCATATCCTCGATCTTGAGGCCGGCTTTCTTGTGGAAGGCCATGTCGGAGACGCCCCACGCCTTCGCCGTGGCCAGGTTGTCGCGCGTGGCGAAGCCACCATCGGCTGCTGCCTGCCGTGGCGCCTGACCCCAAATGCCTATGTGACGCTCCAGCATCGGCAGCAATCGATCGCTGTCGGCCGGGTTGCCTTTCTCGATCACCAGATCGAGGATCATTCCACTCTTGCCGGTGGTCAGGTTGAGCTTGTGGCCATACTCGGTGTCGCGGCTGCCTTTGACGATGATATCGGCATGCTCTTCGAACAGGCTGACCAGCTTCTCGCCGGCCGACACCGGCTCGCCGGCCAATACCCGCCGCTCGCTCTGTCTGATGATGCGTTCGACCAGCGGCCGATAGTGACGGACCTGGAGCTGCCACAGTGCGATGGACGGTGTGCTCGCCAGTACCAATCGCTCGCTCGCCTGCTCCAGATAAGTCAAGGTCGCACGGGCGATTGCGATCAGCTCGCGGTAGAGTTGGACCCGATTGGGTCGACCGCGCGTGAACTGGATCTTGCGAGCCCGCTTCTTGGCTGCGCGGCAATGATCGCGCCATGCTGAGCCGGCACCGCCGACCAAGGCGTCAGCCCGCTTCAGCAGGCGCACCATGACCCGCACGGCATCCCAAAGCAGGCTGCTGTCGCTCGGCTCGTGCATGAGTGCCGAGGTCACGGTGCTGTCCAGCCGCACGACTGCGCCATCTTCGAGCTTCGCCTGCCGAGCGCTCGACAGCAGTACCCGATTGACCTGCTCCCAGGTCTCGGACCGGATCGCACTGATGGTCCTTTGCAGCACCGACTTGTGCGGGCTCCATGACAAAGGCAGGCGAGCAAAGGCGCGAAACGAAGCGGAGTCCTCAAGATGGAACGCCAGCTCCTGGTAGCTCAGTTGCCGGTATTGCTTGAGGATCGCGCAGCGCAACACCGCTTCGGCAGGCAGGCCCTGCCGTCCGGTGGCCTTGACGTCGACCCGCACCAAATCGCGCGCCACCAAGCCAAGAAGGTCGCGATGCTCATCCAGCCATTGCGACATCGCCTTCAACTCGTGACCGATCTCGTGCGTGGCGAAAAGATCGAATATGCTGGCTTGGACGGTGCGTTCTTGGCGCATTGTCGGCTCCGGCGGTGGCAAGGCTTTGGAATCAGTGGCATGATCCAAGATACCTGAAACCGCCGGGCCTTGCTCGCGCAAAGCCGCGATTCATCCAACAGAATCAATCGTTTGCCGTTTATGGACGGAAACTAATCTAGGATTGGAATGCCGATCGAACGAAACCGGTCGCGTCGATGATATCCTCGTGGTCTGATTAACAGGCCAGCTAGCGTCAGCCTCATTGATTAAGACGGAAGGCGACGGCGGCTGCGATGCAGATTGCCGAGAAGAAGGTGTGTGCGTAGCGGTCAAATTGGGCGCGATGCGCTGCAAGTCCTTCAGCTTGGCGAACATGTTCTCGATCTTGTGACGTTGGCGGCATAGGGTGTTGTCGTAGTCGATCGGCTTGTTTCCGCTTTTGGCCGGTGGGGTGCATGCTTCGATGCCCAGCAGGCCAGTTCTTGCCGGGACCAATTGATGTCATAGCCACGTGGCGACGCTCCATCCACCGAGTTATTGTGCAAGGACGTTGCTGATCTCGACCACGTTTGAGCGCACGCGCAACATATAGAAGCCAATAGTCGTTAGATGATTCGGCAACAGCCAGCCGTCCTCGCGGCCATTGGCGATGATGAGGGGCTGGATGCGCAGCGCCGAGACGAATTGCGCATCCATCGTGTCCCACAGATTGCCGAGATGCTTTTCCTTGATCACGTCCTCGAAATCGGCCTGGGCGCCCTTCATCAAGCCGTAGTAGGCATAGAGCTGGCCATAGGCGAACCAGAAGCGGTCGTCGGCGCGGAAGTCGAACCAGCCATTGTTGTGGTTTTCGGCGCGCTCCTTGAGGATCGCCGAGGTCGAACCGATGTCGGAGGAGATGCGGTCGATATACTGCTTGAGATTGTCGGCGCGGGCATCGAATGTCGCCTGGCAGGTGGCGAGGCGGGCGTTGAAGGAGCGCAGCTTGTTGACGGCATCGCGATAATAGCTCGGCGTCGGCGTCTTCGGTCCGAACGGGTTCAGGCCGAAATACCAGGTTTCCTCGTCGAACTGCAGATTGCCACGCGCATCCTGCAGATCGGCGTCGATCTGCGATGTCGTGCGCACGCGGCCGAGATTGTCGGCAAGCTCGGTGGCGGTGCGCCGCACCGCCTGGTTAATACCGCGCTGGAGCGAGGCCTTGTTGTCCATGAACGGGGTATGATCCCAGTCGATGCCGAACAGGCCGACCTTGTAGAGGATCATCGAAGAGACCCAGGCATTCTGGTTGACGTTGAGATCGGTGAGGTCGGCCGCTATCTGGGCGATGCCCGAGTGTTCGCAGGTCTTGGCGGTATCGGTGCCGGCGCCGGCCGCCACCTGTTCACCGGCCGAGACGTTGCGGTTCTCGAGAGTGTATTTGTCGACGTAGTTGGGATCGAACTTGTTCCACCACTGGGTGGCGTAGAAGAAATTGGCATAGAGACCGATCAACACGAGCAAAGCGAGGCCGACCACCGCCTTCAGGATCCAGCCGCGTTGCGTGTACCAGCGCCCGGCCCACAGGAATGGCCACAGGATCACGCCGATCAACAGGCCGATGCCGCGGCCGATCCCCTGGAAAATGCGGGTGATGAAGTTCACGATCGGATCGAGCATGGCGATGTCGCCCCCGTTAGTCTGTCAAGCAGTAGTGTGCGAAACGCCACCTTGTCTCTCAAATATGTGGTTTTCAGAACGTCGCGCTGGATAGACCATCCTTGCCAGTTTTGAACTTGCATAGTTATCGGCACAGGATGCCTCGCTCCGCCACTCTCTTCTATTATCTGAAGTCGATAGACTTGCACCAAATGCAAGCGGAATTGGTCGCATGACAGCCAGCTTTTCCGGCGCTAGGTTCGCGTTTGTTCGGCCACCAACCATAATCATTTCGTGCCATCGGTGAGAAGCGCTCTGAGTTCCTCGAGCCGGTCATTGACGAGCCAGCCGTAGTTCTCGACGGGCAGGGGGCGGCCGATCTGTCGGTCACGGCCTGCCTCAACTCACGTGTAGGCGAAGCCGCTGGCCTTCTGCGAACGCTAGGGCGCAGGATTCCAACTCAAGTGACCGGGTATCTTTGTTGCTGTCTTCGACCACGCGAACAAACCATTCGCCGCAGGCTTCGATCACTTCCATAAGGATTTGCTTCTGGTTGAGCTGAACTGGGCCGTCCATCGCAATCGCCTCACACGCGCTACATGGGCAATGGCGGATTTGTAAGACCACCAAAATCAGCTTTTTAAGAGCAAAATTCGCTGCATTCGCGTGCTTGGTTGCGAATGAAAAGCCCGCTGCCGGGAGGAGGTGGCAGCGGGCTCGATTTCGATCACGGCGCGGGAGGAGGTGCACCGCTTTCGGGTTGTCGGGTCTCATCTGGGAGGAGTAGACGGCCGACCAGCTCAAACTATCTGGATCCGCATATGCTGCAATGCACAATTGGACATGGCTCGCATGCAGAAGTGTCTACTCAGATTGTATTTTGCACCCGTGCGCCCTGCGACGAAAAATTACGTGCGGTGGCCGCAGCGACGGCAGACTACAGCCACCTGCCAAACCCCGGCAGCCCGCCGTCGGCCACAACTATTGCATGTTTGAATCAAGAGGTGCAACGCCACATAGAGAAGGCGGAGTCGCTGGCAGGTTGCCTGCATGGACGCGGAATGAGGCGTCCACCAATCGCATTTGCGCTTCGGTCGAGCGAGCGCTCTTCTGCACGAGTTGTGACAGGGGAGGGCCTGTCAGGCTGGAAATTCACAAGCTGCCACGCAATTGAGGGTGAAAGGATGCAAGACCTCATCGATTTCGATCAGGCTAAAACTCGGCGCTGGGTTGACAATCCTATCGCATCGTCGCCGATCAGCGGTCGGATTGTCGAGAGCCGGAAATGCGCGCGATCTCAGCCGGTCGGCTTCGATGCAAAACATGCGGACCACCGCGGACGGGGACAGTCGGTCCCGCGTCCCGTCCTGCGGCCGGCGCTATGCTGACGCTCCTACGGCTGTCCCGTTCACCGTCCGCGGCGGGGGCGAATTTCCTCCGTCCTGCGCGCGACAATCGTCATTGTTGCGGACGCGCGCAGGACTGCGGCTTATACGCCGTTGTACCTTAGAGCGCCGACGGTCGCCGGCGCGGAGATGCTTGGGCATGGAACCGAATCCCAGGCAGGGTATTGAATCGCACCACGTATCCGAGTTCCGCATGTCGGCTGTAGATGGCACCCTCAGTATCAGCAAAAGGCGCACACGGCGCAGAGACTCAGAATCTATCCCTACATATCCGCTGCCGGGGTTTCGGTCCTTCCAGCTCTGCACATTGACAGACCACATACCGGTGGGCGGGGATTGGCTCTTCGAGATGAAGTTCGACGGCTATCGTGTCCAAGTCGCCATCTCCGGCTCGAACGTCGTCGTCTATACCCGCAATGGCCACGACTGGACACGACAGTTCAAGGTCATCTTGCCGCCGCTTCAGAGACTGACCAAAGGCGCGGTGCTGATCGATGGAGAGATCGTCGCCATCGACAGCCAGGGCCGCACGAACTTCTCCATGCTGAAAACCGGCATTGCCGCAGGAATGCCCCTCAAGTTCTACGCCTTCGATCTGCTTGAATTCGATGGCGAAGATCTTTCGAACCAGCCGCTCCGCGAGCGCAAGGAGCGACTTGAGTCCCTGCTGGGCGCTCGCCTCCCTGACGACAGCCTGCAATTTTCCAGCCATATCGTAGACCAGGGCAGAAGGGTGTTCGACGCCATGTGCTAGGGCGGCCATGAAGGCGTCGTCGCCAAGCGCGCCGACAGCTCCTATGTCGGCGACCGCACCTCGAGTTGGCTCAAGATCAAGTGCACGAAGCGACAGGAATTCGTTGTCGGCGGCTATCGCCCAAGTGACACAGGACTTGGCATGGCCTCGCTAATCCTCGGCACTTACGACAATGGCAAGCTCATCTATCGCGGCCGCGTCGGAACGGGGTTCACCGCGGCGATGCGCAAGGACATCCTCGCGAAGCTCGAGAAACGCCGTGTTGAGAAACCGGCTTTCGCCTCCGTTCCGAGAGACATTGCCCGCCGTGCCCGGTGGGTGAAGCCCGAGCTTGTTGCCGAGGTTACCTATGCCGAAGTGACACCGGACGGCAGCTTGCGGCATCCAAGCTTTGAGGGCATGCGCGAAGACAAGCGAGCCGACCAGGTGGTGATGGAAATGCCGATGACGCCGGCAACTCTTGGCTTCGCCAATCTCGATCCGGGAATCGGAAAGGAGATCGCCGCTGCTGTCGGCGTCAAGCTGACGCATCCGGACAAGGTCATGTATCCCGGGACCAAGGTGACTAAGGCCACGCTCGCCGCCTACTACGCCGTGGTCGCCGAGAAGATGCTGCCGCACATCCAGGATCGGCCGCTTTCGCTGGTGCGCGACACCGACGGCGACCTGCAACAGACCTTTTTTCAGAAGCACAGACTGCCAGGCATGCCCAAGGCCATCCATGACGGCCAATTGGAGAAGATGTCCGGAAGGGAAAGCCGCATCTTGTGGGTCGATGACCTGGCTGGGCTGATCGCAGGCGTCCAGATGAACGTGCTCGAATTCCACATCTGGGGAAGCCGTCGCCAGCAGCCGAATCTGCCGCACCGCATGATCTTCGACATCGACCCCGACGAGGGCCTGGGCTTTACTGCCGTCAAGCAGGCAGCTCTCGACATTCGGGGCATTCTGGAAGCGCTTGGACTGCAGTCGTGGCCGTTGCTGTCCGGCGGCAAGGGCGTTCATGTGGTCGTGCCACTCCTCCCGGAGGCAGACTGGGACGAGGTCAAGAGCTTCTGCCAAGACTTAGTCGAACTACTGGCCCGTACAGATCCGTCGCGCTTCGTCGGCAACATGAGCAAGGCGAAGCGCAAGGGTCGAATGTTTCTCGATTACCTGCGCAACGGCCAGGGCTCCACTGCAATCTGTCCCTGGTCGACTCGGGCACGCGCGGGGGCGTCGTGCGCGGTGCCCATCAGATGGGAGGAGTTGCCCACCTGCGAAAGCGCCAACGGTTTCGATGTTTTCGCCGCCGCCGCGCGGGCTCAGCTGCCCGAAGCCTGGGAGGGTTATTTCGACGTCGAACAAACGCTTACCGACCGCATCCGCCACGCAGTCCGGTAGCGACAACCACACTAGATGGTTAGCGACATTTGCCGATTTGGCGCGGACCGCCTTTGCCCCAATTCGAGAGCGTCCCCCCTTCTGCGGGAGGCCCCCGCAACGCCGTCTAGAGTGAGAGTACGGACCGGTTTGCCGTGACGGGTTGAGAGCTGGAGGAGAGGCCTCCGGCGCCCGTCGCGGAGAACCGCGATGTCCAGACATTACGCTCGCGTCGGCGCCGACCGGGCAAGCCTCTATGACGATATCACCAACAAGATCATCGCCGAACTGGAAACAGGCCGCTTTCCCTGGGTGCAGCCCTGGGGCACGGCGGCGGCGCAAGCGCCCCTCGCTATGCCGGCCAATGCCGCGACCGGCCGCGCCTATTCCGGCATCAACGTGCTGATCCTGTGGGGTGCGGTCGTCGAGCATGGCTTTCCTGTCCAGGGCTGGCTGACTTTTCGCCAGGCCCTATCGCTGGGCGGTCATGTCCGTCAGGGCGAACACGGCACCACCGTCGTCTATGCCGACCGTTTCATCCCTGACGACGAGAAGAATCGCGCGCGGGAAACCGGCGAGGCAGCTCAGGCGATACCGTTCCTTAAGCGCTTCACCGTGTTCAACGTCGCGCAATGCGAAAATCTGCCCGACGATCTGGCCGTGGCTCCGCCTGCACGAGAGCCCGGACTGATCGAGCCGGCCGTCGACGCGCTAATCAAGGCGACAGGCATCGATTTCCGCATCGGTGGCAATAGCGCCTACTATGTGCCGACGCACGACTACGTGCGGGTACCGCCCCCACAGGCCTATTTCGAGCCGATCGACTGGCACCGCACCACCCTGCACGAGCTTGGGCATGCGACCGGCCATGCCTCCCGCGTCGGCCGCGACCTCGGCGGCGCCTTTGGCACCAAGAGATATGCTTTCGAGGAACTGGTCGCCGAGATGAACGCAGCCTTCTGCTGCGCCTCGCTTGGCATCGTGCCAACCGTCCGCCACGCCGATTATATCGGCGAATGGCTTTCGGTGCTGCGCGAAGACAACCGCGCCATCGTGCGTGCCGCCTCTCAGGCCAGCAAGGCGGCCGACTGGCTGCTTGCCTTGCTACCGCAACCTGACGGTGCAGCCAGGGCAGGCCCGGCCAACGTCGATGAGGCCGAGATCGATAGGAGGGCGGCATGATCCTCCTCACCGACGAACTGCGCGAGCGCCTCCTCGCCAATGGCCGCGAGCGCAACGCCGATCACGCACCGGTCGTGAAGTTCTTCAATCCGCTCGGCGAAGGAACCTGGCTCGCTACCGAGCTGGAAGCCGATGGCGACGCCATGTTCGTCTCGCCGATCTCGGCTATCCCGAGCTGGGCAGTTTCTCGCTCCTTGAGATGACGTCGATCCGGCTGCCCTTCGGCATGGGCATCGAGCGCGACATCCTCTTTGCCACTGACCTGCCGATTCCGGTCTGGGCAGAGGCCGCCCGCCGGGCTGGAAGCCTTCGCGACGCGGAACGCATCCTCTATCACGCCGCCCAGTCTGGCCGAGATGGCGCGTGAGATCTCAGCTTAAAATCCGCAATGTCACAGATGCGCAAAGTCGTGTCTGCGGCCCTGTCTCCCCTCCGGATCTTCGGTGTGCGGCGCAGTCCTCAGAGTGAGAGGGCTGCGCCCGTCTTTTTTTACGGGTTTGGAGGTCGAGAGAGTCTCGGCCGCCCGTCGCGGAGATAGTCCATATGGCTACGCCCAAGCAGAAGATCACTCTCAACGCTTCACGTGACATCCCCTTCAACAAGCTGATGCTGAGCCAGTCCAATGTCCGGCGCATCAAGCGTGGGGAAACGATCGAGGACCTTGCCGCCTCGATCGCACGGCGCGGCCTGCTCCAGAGCCTCAACGTCCGGCCAGTGTTGGATGGGGAGGGTAACGAGACCGGCATGTTTGAGGTGCCGGCTGGCGGGCGCCGCTATCGCGCGCTGGAACTTCTGGTCAAGCAGAAGCGCATGATCAAGACCGAGCCAGTTCCCTGCGTCGTCAGCGACGCCCAGAGCGCGGTCCCGATCGAGGAGGATTCGCTGGCCGAGAATTTTCAGCGCGAAGATTTACATCCGCTCGACATGTTTCGCGCCTTCCAGACCTTGCACGACCAGGGCGCGAGCCACGAGGAGATCGCGGCACGCTTCTTCGTGTCCGCTACCTTTGTCCAGCTGCGCCTGCGGCTCGCAAAAGTTTCGCGCAAGCTGCACGAGGTCTACGAGCAGGAGGGCATGCAGCTCGAGCAGCTCATGGCCTTTACAGTGACCGACGATCACGCCCGTCAGGAGCAGGTCTGGGAGGCGCTCGAAAACTCCTGGTCGAAGGAGCCGCAGCAGATCCGGCGCCTGCTGACGGAGAGCACGGTGCGCGCAAGCGATCGCCGGGCGCTGTTCGTCGGTGTCGACGCGTATGTCGCTGCCGGCGGCGTGGTGCTGCGCGACCTGTTCGAGGCCGACAATGGCGGCTGGCTGCAGGACCCCGCTCTGCTCGACCGCTTGGTCCGCGACAGGCTGAAGTCGATCGCCGACGAGATCGCGGCGGAGGGCTGGAAGTGGATCGTGGTCGATGCCCATCTGCCCTACGGGCACAATCACGGTCTGCGGGCACTGGCCGGCACCCCCGTCGATCTGACCGACGCGGAGCGGGCGGAACGCGAAGCCCTGCGGGCGGAGTACGATCGGCTGGAAGCCGAGTATGGCCAAACCGACGAACTCCCCGACGATGTCGATCAGCGCCTCGGTCAGATCGAGACCGCGCTTGAGGCCTTCGAGAGCCGGCCGATGAACTACGATCGGGCCGAGATCGCTCGCGCCGGTGTGTTCATCAGCATCGATCGTGATGGCGATCTCGTCGTCGATCGGGGCCATGTGCGCCCCGAGGACGAAGCGATGCAGGCGGTCGACGGCGACTCCGCCGAGCCAGGCTGCGCCACCGAGAACGAGGATAGCAGACACGATCCTTCGGTCCGCCACGCCATTATCACCATCGGCGCGCAGGCGTCCGAGCCTGAGGAGGATGACGGCGACACCATCAAGCCGCTGCCCGAACGCCTGGTCATCGAACTCACCGCCCATCGCACGTTGGCGCTGCGCAATGCCGTGGCCGAGAACCAGCATGTGGCCATCACGGCTCTATTGCATAGGCTCGTCCTCGACACCTTCGGTCAGCGTTCCGCGACCGGCTGCGTCGAGGCCTTCGTCCGGCATGTCCACCTGCCGTGGCAGGACGTCGGTCTCAAGGACAGCCCCGCGGCCAAGGCCGTCGATGAGCGCCATGAGGCATGGAAGAGCGTCATTCCACTGGATGACGACGAGACCCTATGGGCTTGGCTCGACGGGCTCGATGAAGCCCGCCGGCAGACGCTGCTGGCGCATTGCGTCAGCTATGGGATCAACGCCCTGTTCGAACGACCCAATCCCTACGGCAGTGGCGTTTCCCAGCATGGGCTCGATCAGCGCCTGCGTGAAGCCGATCGGTTGTCCCGTGCCACAGGGCTTGACATGGTAGATGCCGGCTGGCGGCCAGCGGTGGATAACTATCTCGGCCGCGTCACCAAGTCCCGCATTCTCGAAGCCGTGCGCGAAGGCGCCGGCGAGCAGGCCGCCCAGCTTATCGACCATCTCAAGAAGGCCGACATGGCCAAGGAGGCCGAGCGCCTCCTGGCCGATAGTGGCTGGCTGCCCGAACCGCTCCGCCTCAGCGGCGATGACGCGCCGGCAGCGCAGCCGGATGAGGGCGAGGAAGCCGACCTTCCTGAATTCCTCGCCAGTGACGACGAGGACGGCTCGGCCGCCGATGAGACTGCCGCACACGCGGTAGCCGCCGAATAGCACCGTTGGCGGCCCGGCCCGGGTCGCTCGGCCCTTTCTTCTTCACCTCACGGCCCGGTGTATCGCCGGGCCATTTTTCGTTTCAGGAGACACATCCATGTCCGCCCACATCGTCTATGACAACGCCCCGCTCGGCTCGCTGATCCGGTACTCGGACGGCACGCCCAGACCGCCCGCGCGCTTTGCCCGCAAGCTGGCGGACTGGGAGCGTCGCAACGGTCTCGGCCGCCTGGTCCGCAAGGCACCACCGCGCGACCGTCCCACCTACTGCGCCCCGGCCTCGATCACGCTCAACGAAGGGAACTTTTCCTCCGGCGGCATCATCCTCGTGACCGTTATGCGCAGCCACTCGGTCGACAGCACGCTCAGCTTCGAACTCGTCGAGCGACCCGCGATCGGCATGGTCAGGGTCCTGCAGCAGGTCGGTGACGACGACGAATTGCTCCACCTCGCCGAGAGCCGCGATGCGGCCGAACTCTGGTTGGCCAAGACCGGATACCGCAATGCGCGTCTTGAAGACATCACCGCCGACGAGGTTGGCGCCGATGTCGTCGAAGGACGGGCGGCGGCCTGACCCGCGCGGCGTCACACCCACACCTAGAACATCAATCCTCAGCTATCGCCGCCCGGGCTCGGAGACGAGCGCCGGGCAATTTGCTTTTCCAGGAGCCGCCAATGCCCGAATTCACAATCGAGACGACCTACCACCTGCCGATCTTCCGGCACGCAACCTATTCGGCTGACACGCCTGAGGTCGCCTGCCGGCTAGCCAACGAGGACGATGACAGGTCGGGACAGCGGGAGGATTGCGAGTCCTCGGACGAAACCCATGTCACCGGCATCTGGGAGGGTGCCAGCGCCGCTTATCGTGGACAGGCCATTCCGGTTCCTTCACATTTCGGGGAAGCGGTGCAGCGCAAGGCCGCACAATTCGAACTCATGCTGGGTTTGCTCAAGATCATCGTCGGCGATGCCCAGGCCCGCCGACCGCCGCCGCCGGGGTGGCTCGGCAAGGCCAAACGGGCGATCGCGCGCGGCGAAACGATCCTTGAGGGCGCCCGCGATCCAGTCGAACCCGGGATGCGCCATGAGCATTCCAGACCATGCCCGCAGCAACTTCCAGACGCTGCTTCGTGCCGCCGGCGACGGCAACCTCGCGCTGATGGAATGCGCCGACGCGGCGACCGGGCAGCGGCGTTATGTAATCTGCGCGGTCGGGCGGGAGGGCGCGGACTACGTGTTCACGCCGTTCGGTCATCTTGCCGACGGCAATCCCTATGATGCCTACCTGCCGCCCGATCCCGACGACGCCAATGGTTTCCTACAGAAGTCGGGGCCTGACGGCGGATTATGATCGAGATCGGTTGATAGCGGCAAGCGCTCCACCTCATGGCGGGGCGCTTGTTTTATTTTAGCTTCGGCGGGGCCCTGAGAGGGAGAGCGGGGCCGGGACGGGTTTGAGCCTTCGCGGTCCAGAGAGAGCGCCGGGCGGCTCGATCCTGTCCCGCTCTCCCGAGGTTCTCACAATGAACATGATCTTTCCCGCTGTGGCGGTTCCCGCAGTCGCACCGCTCCCGCTCCCCCAAACCGGTGCAGCTGGCGCTATCTTCGCCGCCGCCGGCCTTCTGCTTCCCCATATCGAGCGCGGCGAACGCATCGACGCGCCAAAGCTGCGCGCGGCGATGGAAGCCGCATTCGGCGCTTCCGATGCTACCGGTGCTTGGGACTGGAAGCAGGCTTACGATGCCTGCGAGGCGGCCACCGTCCTCTTCCTCCGCAAATACGGAAGGGCGTTGTTCCGTAAAGCCGCGTCACCGGCTCTCCGGCTTTCCGCATTGTCGAAGATCGCCGGGCTCATGCCGACGCATACCCGCCGATCGGAAAAAGCACAGACCTTCCAGCAGTTCGCGACGCCGATTCCGCTCGGCTTGGTCGCCGCAACGGCCGCCGCCATCACGCCCGCCGACCGTGTGCTGGAGCCTTCCGCCGGCACCGGGCTGCTCGCCATCCTGGCCGAGATAGCCGGCGCCTCGCTCGTCCTCAACGAGCTTGCCGAGACGCGCGCGGCACTTCTCTCGTGCCTCTTTCCGGCCGTCTCCGCCAGCCGCTTCGACGCCGCCCAGATCGACGACCATCTCGATCCCGGCGCCGTACCGAGCGTGGTGCTGATGAACCCGCCCTTTTCGGTCATGGCCAATGTCGAGGGCCGCATGGCCGACGCGGCCTGGCGGCACATCGCCTCGGCGCTGTCGCGCCTTGCGCCCGGCGGGCGGCTGGTGACGATCACCGGTGCGAACTTCGCGGCCGACCATCCGACCTGGACCCCGGCCTTCACTCGGCTGCAGGAACGTGGCCGCATAGTCTTCTCCGCCGCCATCGACGGCTCGGCCTACGCCAAGCATGGCACGACCTTTCCGACACGCCTCACCGTCATCGACAAGCTCCCGGCGGACGATCCCACCGTCTTCCCGGATGCTCCCGGCATCGCTCCGGATGCCGCGACGCTCCTCACGTGGATTGAGGAACGCCTTCCCGCGCGGCCACCGGTCGTGATGGCCGCCGTTTCGAGCGCGGCATCGGCGGTCGCCGCGCCCCGCACCGTGCACGGCTATCTAAAACGCTCGGCGAGAACCACGCCACCTATGTCGATCGCTGAACCGGACGCCATCGACCTCGCCTATGAGGCTGTCGACTGGCAGGCGGCCGAGGTCGGCCAGATCAGCGACGCCATCTATGAGGTCTACGGGCTTCAGGCGATCCGCATCCCCGGCTCTCGGGCTCACCCCACTCAGCTCGTTCAATCGGCGGCCATGGCCTCGGTGGCGCCGCCCAAGCCGAGCTACCGGCCGCGGCTACCCAAGAATGTCCTCAACCTGCTCTCGGACGCGCAGCTCGAGACCGTCATCTATGCCGGCGAGGCTCACGCCGAGTATCTCGCCGGCGCCTGGACGCTCGACGATACCTTTGACGTGGTTAGCGTCGCGGCCGATGACACTGCGGGTGCCGTGCGCTTCCGGCAAGGCTTCATGATCGGCGACGGTACGGGTGTAGGCAAGGGCCGGGAATCCGCCGCCGTAATCCTAGACAATTGGATGCAGGGCCGTCGCAAGGCGGTCTGGATCTCCAAGTCCGACAAGCTCATCGAGGATGCGCAGCGCGACTGGTCCGCGCTCGGCGTGGAGCGCTTGCTGGTCACACCGCTCTCCCGTTTCCCGCAGGGCAGGTCGATCGTGCTGCCGGCAGGCATCCTATTCACCACCTATGCGACGCTACGCTCCGACGATCGCGGCGAGAAGGTTTCGCGGGTCAAGCAGATCGTCGAATGGTTGGGTCCCGATTTCGATGGAGTCATTATTTTCGACGAAGCCCACGCCATGCAGAATGCCGCCGGCGGCAAGAGCGAACGGGGCGATGCCGCCCCGTCGCAGCAGGGTCGTGCCGGCCTGCGGCTGCAGCACGCGCTGCCGAATGCCCGCATCGTTTATGTCTCGGCCACCGGCGCCACCACCGTTCACAATCTCGCCTATGCCCAGCGGCTCGGCCTCTGGGGCGGCGAGCGTTTTCCGTTCTCGACGCGGGCCGAATTCGTCGAGGCGATCGAGGCCGGCGGCGTCGCGGCGATGGAAGTGCTGGCGCGCGACCTCCGCGCGCTCGGCCTCTATACCGCCCGCTCGCTTTCCTTCAGCGGCGTCGAATACGATCTGATCGAGCATGAGCTGACACCGGAACAGGTCCGCATCTACGATGCCTATGCCGGCGCCTTCGGCATCATTCATAACAATCTCGATGCGGCCATGCAGGCGGCCAACATCACCGGCAGTACCGGCACGCTCAATGCCCAGGCCAAGTCGGCCGCTCGCAGCGCATTCGAAAGCGCCAAGCAGAGGTTCTTCGGGCATCTCCTCACCAGCATGAAGACGCCGACCCTGATCCGCTCCATCAGACGCGATCTGGAGAAGGGCCATTCGGCAGTCATCCAGATTGTCTCGACCGGTGAGGCGCTGATGGAACGGCGGCTGGCCGAACTGCCGACCGAGGAATGGAACGATGTTCGCGTTGATATCACGCCGCGCGAATACGTCCTCGACTACCTTGCCCATTCCTTCCCGGTGCAGCTCTATGAGCCGTTCACCGACAGCGAGGGCAATCTGTCGTCTCGGCCGGTCTACCGCGACGACCAGCCGGTCGAAAGTCGCGAGGCGGTCGCTCGGCGCGACGACCTGATCGCGAGGCTCGCCAGTCTGCCCCCGGTCCCAGGCGCGCTCGACCAGATCGTGCAGAATTTCGGGGTGGACATTGTGGCCGAAGTGACTGGCCGCGCGCGTCGCATCGTGCGCAAGGGCGAGCGTCTGGTGGTCGAAAACCGTGCCGGGTCAGCCAACCTCGCCGAGACGCAGGCCTTCATGGATGACCAGAAGCGCGTTCTGGTTTTTTCGGACGCGGGCGGAACGGGGAGGAGCTACCACGCCGAACTCTCAGCCCGGAACACGCGGCTGCGTGTGCATTATCTGCTCGAGGCCGGCTGGAAGGCCGACACCGCCATTCAGGGCCTCGGCCGCACGCATCGCACCAATCAGGCGCAGCCGCCACTCTTCCGGCCGATCTCGACCAATGTGAAGGCGGAAAAGCGCTTCCTTTCGACGATCGCCCGCCGCCTTGACACGTTGGGCGCGATCACCCGTGGCCAGCGCCAGACCGGTGGCCAGGGCCTGTTCCGACCAGAGGACAATCTGGAAAGCCACTATGCCCGCGATGCGCTACGGCAACTCTATCTGCTGATCGCACGCGGCAAGGTCGAGGGCTGCTCGCTCGAGCGTTTCGAGGCGGCGACGGGTCTCAAGCTGATGGATGCCAATGGCATCAAGGACGAGTTGCCGCCGATCACCACCTTCCTCAATCGCCTGCTCGCACTGACCATCGAGTTGCAGGGCGTGCTGTTCAGTGCCTTCGAGCAACTGCTGGCGGCGCGCATCGAGGGCGCGATCGCGTCAGGCACCTACGATGCCGGGCTGGAGACGCTGCAGGCCGAAAACTTCGTCGTCACCGATCGGCAGGTGATCTACACCCATCCGCGCACCGGCACCGAAAGCCGCCTGCTCACGATCACCGAACGCAAGCACAATCGGCCCGTCACGCTCAATGCGGCGCTCGATCATCTCCGCGATCCGCGTGCCTTACTGCTCATCAACAAGCAATCGGGCCGCGCCGCCGTACAGATCCCGACCACCAGCGTCATGCTCGACGATGGCGAGGTCGAGCGCCCTGTCCGCCTGATCCGGCCGATGGAAAGCCAGAACATGTCGCTCAAGGCTATGGGCGAAACACGCTGGGTCGAGGCCGACCGCGAGGCGTTCACAACTGCCTGGACCGCCGAAATCGCCGGGGTGCCGGAGTTTTCGGATTCGGTCTTGCACATGGTCACCGGCCTGCTGCTGCCGATCTGGAAGCGCCTGCCCAACGAGTCGACCCGCGTTTATCGACTTCAGACCGACGAGGGCGAGCGCCTCATCGGCCGCCGCGTCTCGCCGGCATGGGCCGCCAACGCCTCTGCGACGAACGTGGTTGCGCTGTCGCCGGAGCAGGCGTTTGCGGCTCTGATGGACGGTCGGACCATCCTCGATCTTGCCGAGGATCTCCAGCTTCGCCGCAGCCGCGTCATGGGCGCATGGCGCATCGAATTGGCGGGCTTCACCGACACGATGCGGGAGCGCCTCACCGCCTACGGTCTCTTCCACGAGATCATTTCGTGGAAGCTCAGGATGTTCGTGCCGATCGACGCCAACGGGCTCGCCGTGCTGGAGCGCGTGCTCGACCGCTTCCCAATCGATCGGGTCAGTGAGCGGGAGGCTGCATGAGTCTGCGTCACGCTGCATCCGACCTCGCACACCGCCTCGGCGAACATGCCGAGGCGGTGTGCCGCCACTACCTCTCCAATGGCCGTCGCCAGGGCAACTATTGGACCGTCGGCGACGTCCGCAATGCGCCGGGCCGGTCGATGTTCGTGCGTCTGCAGCCATCCCCGAAGGGACCGCCAGGCAAATGGACCGACGCCGCTACCGGCGAGCATGGCGACCTGCTCGATGTCATCCGCGAATCCCTCGGACTGGTCAACTTCCGGGACGTCGCCGACGAGGCGCGCGTGTTTCTCGCTATGCCAGATGCCATGCCACCCCGACCGGCCGAGCCGATCACGCAGGTCCCCATTGGATCTCCGGAAGCGGCTAGCCGACTGGTCGCCCTGTCGAAGCCCATTATCGGCACCCTCGTGGAAACGTATTTGCTTGGACGCGGCATTACGACTCTGTACGGCACTGGATCGCTGCGGTTCCATCCGCGCTGCTACTACCGGCCCGACGATCATGGACCGACCGAGACCTGGCCGGCGATGATTGCCGCTGTCACCGATCTGGATGGGCATCTGACCGGCGCGCACCGCACCTGGCTCGCACCGGACGGCACCGGCAAGGCACCCGTCCACACGCCGCGCAAGGCAATGGGTGACCTCCTCGGTCATGCGGTCCGCTTCGGCATGCCCGGCAGCGTTATGGCGGCAGGCGAAGGCATCGAGACGACGCTATCGCTCAGATGCGCAATGCCCGACATGGCTATGGCGGCGGCACTCTCGGCAGCCCATCTCGCCGCCATCCTGTTCCGCCCGAACCTGCAGCGGCTCTATGTCATCCGCGACAACGATCCGGCCGGTGACGGCGCCCGAGACAGCCTGCTCGAGCGCGCGACCGACGCCGGAATCGAGGCAATTGTGCTGTCGCCGGCGATGGACGATTTGAACGAAGATCTTCGCCATTTCGGACTGGCCGCCTTCCGCACCTCGATTGCGGACCAACTCATGCGCCGGGATCGCCTGCGCTATCTGACACGGGCAGCATGAGCCGGAAGGGAGAGCGTGTGGCGCACGGTGTGGCCGCATCGCATGGCTGAGAGCCCGCCGGCAGAGAACCGCGACCCGGCCTTCGAGAGGGCGATCGGGCCCACGAACTGGCCGGCCAGGCAATGGCGGCGGCCGACTATTTTCCGGCGGCGCGCGATTGCTGGCGAAAGCCAGCGGGTGCGACGCCTTTCCATCGCGAGGCAAAATAGCCGGCCGCCGCCATCCTCCGCTGTGCTCCGGCCCTGCGCTTCGCTGCGGGTGCCGGGCCAACCCGCCCGTGGGCTCTCGTCGCCATGAAGGCCGCGAGGGTCGCGGTCAAACCGACTGGAGCATCCCCATGAGCGAGCACGACGACACCGAACCGCACCACGCCGCTTCTCCGACCGATCACCTCTTCACCGAACTCCAGCTCTATGGCTGGCGCCCATTTACGGACGAGCCCGATCCGCGACCGCTCCCCGGTGGCGACCACGTGGCCGGAGCCGTGGCCGACATCTTTGACGCCCTCATCGCCACCCTGGCCGACACGCGCCTCGAACCCGATCTCGATGACCTGCTCTGGTCCGTCACCAATGTCTTCCACCGAGCTGTACAACGGATCGAGCGGCAACTAGACGACAACGAGCAGGCCCAGCGCCGCCTGCAGCGCGAACAGGACGGCACCGAGATCAAGGCGGTTGAACTCGAGACACTCACCGCCCAGGGCCAGACCATGATCGAACGGCGCGACGCCTTCGAGCTCATGCGTGACCAGGCCGCCGACCACTACGATCAGTACACCGGCTCGGCCTGGCGACCGCGCACGGGGTCGATGGCCAACCACCACCATCTCACCGCCGCAATGATCGATAGCCGCGACTTCCTCGCGGCCAGGCGGCGCGCGGAAACCGAACTCATGTTGCCCGCTGGCCCCAAGATCTCCTTCTCCGGCGGCGATACCGCCGATCACGAGCTGATCTGGTCAAAGCTCGATCAAATCCGCGCCAAGCACCCCGACATGGTGCTGATGCACGGCGGATCACCGAAAGGCGCCGAAAAGATCGCCGCCCGCTGGGCCGATCATCGCAAGGTGCCGCAGGTCGCCTTCAAGCCCGACTGGAGCAAACATGCCAAGGCCGCTCCCTTTAAGCGCAACGACCAGATGTTGGCGGTCATGCCGATCGGCGTCATCATCTTTCCGGGCACCGGCATTCAGGAGAACCTCGCGGACAAGGCCCGCAAGCTCGGCATCCCGGTCTATCGGCTCGGCGGCTCGTGAGCGCCGCCTTCCTCACCCGCTCAAAGCCCAGTCTAGGTTTAGTCGAAGGTATTCAGCAATGTGTACGTCTTTCATGAGGCGGACGGCGGCTTCGCGCCTCATGACAGTCATTCCTGCGCTCCCGCCCACTCATCAAAAGCAGACTTTGCCACGCCAATGCGCAGATAGGTTAGCGCCTCAAAGTTGCACTTGGTAGGAACTAGGGCGCTGAGGGAGTTCCCAGTTGTTAATGGATGTGCAAGCTGCTCGTAAATGAGATGTCAAATCGCGCCAGCCTTGCGACCGCTCTCGTTTCGACTCCTACCGGGCCAATCCTCCTCAAGGCAAATGAACCCTTTCATCGGAGATCATGAGAAATCAGCAGCGTCGATCGGCACTGAGAAGCCGACCTTGACGCGGTCCATGATCACCATTGTCTTGAACCCTTTAATATCGGGGTTCTCATAAAAGAACTTACGGGTAAAACTCTCGTAATCTTCCATGCTCTTAGCCGTAACGATTAGCACGAAGTCCGCATCCCCGGTCACATAGTATCCGTTCATCACCTCCGGCGTCTGGCGGATGGACTGCTTGAAGCGGTCTACAATATCCGCCCGCTCGCGTTCCAAGGACACCGAAACCAGCATGGCGATTGGCCGGCCGATGGCCTTTGGCTTCACGACGGAGATGTCGGCCTCGATCACCCCCTCGTCCCGCAAGCGCTTGACCCGCCTCTGCACCGCGGTGGCGGAAAGGCCCACCATCTCACCAAGTTCTTCGCTCGTGTGGCGATTGTGCGCCTGCAAGATGCTTAGCAGACGCGCGTCGAGTCTATCTAGCCGCATTAGCCTTTCCGCATAATTTCTTTGATCTGGCTAAAATAAGACAGGAATCCTGCGTTTGTGCAACCGTTTGATCATAAAATCTGCGCACTCGCTCCATTAGGCTTCGTTGAAATAGCAACGGCATGGAGCCGATATGTTGAACACGATAATGACGGCACGGCAGGCCCTACTTTCGGTCCGGTCGCACCCGTTCTGCGCTTCGCCGACGAGGACGACGTCAGCATCGCGGCCAACGCCAGCGAGATGGGCCTTGCCGCCTATGTCTTTACCCGGGACCTGAAGCGCGCGATGCGCCTTTCGGATGCGGCATGGTCGGGATCAACACGGCGTCCTTCACCGGTGCGCCAATCCCGTTCGGCGGCTGGAAGCAGTTGGGCTCGGGCGAGAAGGCTCACGCCACGGCCTGCAGGAGTTCATGGAATATAAGTATGTCTGCTTCGGCGGCTTGGCTGCGTAAGGACGATGGCTAATGGTAAACGTTGCTGAAATCGCGGAGATGGACCGCAGGACGGTGCTCCATCCCTTCACTTATCTGAAGGATTATGCATCCGGCGGGGTCGATGCTACGATCGTCGAGACGGGGAAAGGCGTCAGAATTCAAGACGCCACCGGTCGGGAATATATCGACGGCTTTGCTGGCCTTTATTGCGTTAACATCGGCTACGGCCGCACCGAGGTCGCCGAGGCGATTTCCCGGCAGGCCTACAAGCTCGCCTACTATCATTCCTATGCGGCGCACACGACGGAAGAACTTGCGCGGCTTTCGGACCGGTTGGTCAGGATGGCACCGGGCAACATGTCCAAAGTCTTCTACGGGTTGTCCGGCTCGGATGCGAATGAGACCCAGGCGAAGATCGTTTGGTATTACAATAACCTACGGGGAAAAACGAAGAAGAAGAAGATCATCGCGCGGGAACGCGGATATCATGGATGTTCCGTCGTATCTGGCTCGATGACGGGAATGAGTTTCTATCACGACCACATGGATCTGCCGGTCTCTGGCATTCTCCGCACCGGCGTCCCGCATTTCTATCGCGGTGCGCATCCCGGAGAAACCGAGGAGGACTTTTCGGCGCGGCGCGCCGTTGAACTGGAGGCGCTCATCCTGAGTGAAGGCCCCGATACCGTGGGCGCGTTTATCGCCGAACCGGTGCTGGGGACCGGTGGCATCACGCCGCCGCCGATCGGATACTGGCCGAAGATCCAGGCTGTGCTTCGCAAATACGATGTGCTGTTGATCGCCGACGAGGTGATCTGCGGCTTCGGGCGCACCGGCGCCATGTTCGGATCGGACCTTTACGGCATCGAGCCAGACCTGGTAACCGTCGCCAAGGGCCTGACATCGGGTTATGCGCCTCTTTCGGCGTCGATCGTGTCACAGAAAGTCTACGAGGTCATGGAGGAAGCAACGCCGCGTGTCGGCTCCTTCTCGCATGGCTATACCTATTCCGGACATCCCATCAGCGCTGCTGCGGCGAACGCCGTCCTCGACATTGTCGAACGCGAGGATCTTGCCGGTCAGTCCGCTAGGAAAGGTGCTTACCTTCTTGCCCGGTTGAAGGCGGAATTCGCACAGAATCCTATAGTTGGCGAGGTCCGGGGCATAGGCATGCTGGCAGCCTTGGAGTTCGTCGCCGACCGCGGAACAAAGGCCAGCTTCGATCCGGGCTTGAAGGTCGGTGCACGCGTCTCGCAAGCAGCTCGCGACCGAGGCCTCATTGCCCGCGCCATGCCGCATGGGGACATTCTAGGCTTTGCGCCACCGCTGGTAATGACGGAGGCGGAGATCGATGAGATGGTCGGTATTGCGAAGGCGGCTGTAGATAGCGTGCTCGTAGCAATGGATGCGCAAGGCGCGGTTGCCGGTTAGCATGCTGCATCGCAAGATCTCACGCGCGACCGAAGTCCTGAAGGTCAAAGATCTCGCTAAGGTATTCGGCTCCACCAAGGTGCTGGACGGAGTTAGCTTCACCGTACGGCAGGGCGAGGTCGTCTCGCTGATCGGGTCGTCAGGATGCGGGAAAAGCACCGCGCTTCGCTGCACTAATTTTTTGGAGACGCCGACTTCCGGGCAGATTGAATTCATGGGAGAGGCCATCTCGGTAACCACCGACCCGCGCGGAGAGCCGAAGATTGTCAACGCAGACGCGATCAGAGGGCTTCGACGCCACGTCGGAATGGTATTCCAGAACTTCAATCTCTGGCCGCATCGCACCGTTCTCGGCAACGTGACCGAGGCGCTCGTTTACGTCCTCAAGCAGTCTCGGAAGGAAGCAGAAGAGATTGCGCTGTGGGCGTTGTCGAAGGTCGGCATGGAAACCTTCCGCGACCGCTACCCGCAGCAGCTTTCGGGTGGCCAGCAACAGCGTGTCGCTTTCGCGCGCGTCCTCGCGATGCGCCCGAGATTGATGCTGTGCGATGAACCGACCTCCGCGCTCGATCCGGAACTGGTCGGAGAGGTCTTGAAGATCATACGCAAACTCGCGGAGGAAGGTGCAACAATCCTCCTCGTGACGCACGAAATGCGGTTCGCAAGAGAGCTGTCGAACCGAATGTTATTCCTGCAAAAGGGTCGCCTCGAGCAGGATGACACGCCGGAAGAACTGTTTCGAAACCCCGCGAGCGAAGCGGTGAGGCGGTTTCTTTCGAGCGTTATGCCGCAATGCCTGAAGGCAGGCACTGGGACAATCAAGAACCAAACAAGGGGAACTGAGATGAACATCAGCAAGCTTATCAAATCCGCACTCGCATCCGGGCTGCTCGTCGCCGCGACGGCGACTATGGCCTCGGCCGAGGAAGGTGTTTTGCGAATCGGCACCGAAGGCGATGCGCCAAAGTTCAGCATGGCCGACCCGAGCGGCAACGTCACCGGCTTCGACGCCGACATCGCCAATGGCATCTGCGCCGAACTGAAGGTCCAATGCAAGTTCGTCGTCCAGACGTTCAGTTCGCTTGTGCCGTCAATGGACAGCGATCGATTTGACGTCATCATCTCAGGTCTTGGCATTACAGCCGAGCGGGAAAAAAAGATCGACTATTCGATCCCTTACGCAACGACACCTCTTTACTTCGTCGTTGCGAAGGATTCGCCGCTGGCAGGCCTGAAAACCCTTGATGAAATCAAGAAGGCGATCCCCGGCAAGACTGTCGGTGTCGCCACGGGCACCACCTACGCCAGGTTCATAGAGAAGCGGATGACGGGCGTCGATATGAAAACCTATGATGCTGTCACCCAGTTGACTGCCGACCTCGCTAGCGGCCGCATCGATGTAGCTTTCGGGGACTCCCCGACCTGGGTCGACTTCCTGGCTACACCGGACGGCGCGAACTTCGCGAAAATCGATGTCAGGATCATTTCCATGGACGATCCGGAAGTCCTCGGCCGAGGTATGGGCGTCGGGATGCGCAAAGGCAACACCGATCTCAAGGCAAAGATCGACGTGGCCCTGTGCAAGATGATCAACGACGGCACGGTCAAGAAGGCTTCCATGCAGTGGTTCCAGGACGACTACACCATTCCCTGCAAGCAGTGATCCTTCGATAGTAACGGCCTGCCTTGGCGTTATCCAAGGCAGGCGGATGGGAGGTGTCTATGCAGGATTTCTGGGTTCTGATGGTGGAGCACGGCTGGGCGCTGGCTCTCCTGCGCGGCAGTGCAGTGACAATTGCGATCGGGCTGCTCGGCATGCTGCTTGGTTTCGCGGTGGCGACGCCACTGGCCATCCTGCGCTGGCGAAAGGTCCTGGTCGTCTCACAGATGGTCGACGCCTACAGCATCTTGATCCGCGGCATTCCGGGACTGCTGGTGATCTACCTGCTGTTCTACGGCTCCTTGGGCTGGGTGAGAACCGTCGCGGGGACGTTCGGCTATGAGCAGGCTGCAGAGAATGCCTATCCGATGATCGTCGGTGTCATAGCGATTGCCTCGATCTCGTGTGCCTACTCAATCGAGGTCATCCGCGGCGCTCTACAGGCCGTGCCCGTGGGGATGCTGGAAGCCGCCCGGTCCTTGGCGCTTCCGCCAATGGTGACATTCTTTCGCATCACCTTTCCGCTCGCTTTGCGGCTCGCTCTCGGCGGCATCAACAATGTGTGGCAGATGACGATCAAGGATACGTCGCTGATCTCGGTCGTTGGCCTGCAGGAACTGATGCGGACCGCTGCAATCGCCGCCGGCATTACGCGGTCGCCGCTGTTTTTCTACTGCATTGCCGCAGCCTTGTTCTTTGCCATGACGCTCGCCAGCCAAACCGCATTCTCGAGGATCGAACGTGGCCTCAACCGCGGCTTCGGAGGGATCTGACATGGACTTGGGTATCATGACGTATGCGTTCCCGTTTCTGCTTGAGGGCGTCAAGATCACGCTTCTCATCGCGGTCTTCGGCATCGTTCTTGGTCTGCCGCTGGGAGTCCTGGTCGGCCTTGCGCGCGGATCGAAAAACCGGGTGCTTCGCGGTTTTTGCGACGCCTATTGCGCGATATTTCGTGGCACGCCAATGCTGGTGCAAATCTTCGTGATCTACTACGGCTTGGCCCAGGTAAGTTTCATACGCCACAACCCGGTTCTGTGGTGGATGATCGGCGATGGGCTTCACGCAGCCATCCTCGCCGTCGTGCTGAACTCGGGCGCTTACACCGCAGAGATATTCCGCTCAGCCTTCAAGTCGCTTCCCAAGGGCCTGATCGAAGCGGCCGAAGCTTGCGGAATGAAGCCATGGCACATTTTCCTTCGCATCAAGTTCCCGCTCGCGCTGCGACAGGCACTTCCCGCCTACAGCAGCGAGGTGGCCATCATTGTCAAGGAATCGAGCTTGGCTTCCGCGATCACGGTTCTTGAGATCACCGGCTACGCAAAGCGCCTGATGAGCGAAACGTTCGCGGTGATGGATATCTTCGTCATAACCGCCGCCTTCTATCTCGTGATCAGCGTCATTGCGCTGATGGCGATGAAACTTCTTGAACGCCGTTTAGCCATCCCAGGCTTGAACCAGTCCTGAAAGGAAAGACCATGTCCAACCTCACTTTCATCGACCAGAATAACCTGCCCAAACCCCGCGAAGGCAAGCCTGCTCCAGACAGGCTGATCGAAGGCGATCCGCGCTTTCTTAGTTGGGACATCGCACAGACCGCCGACGGAATAGTTCAGTCCGGCGTGTGGGAGGCGACGCCTGGAGCCTATCGCTCGATAAAGGGCAAGACTTTCGAGGTCTGCGTTATCCTGTCAGGCGTATCCGAACTGACAGAGGACGGGAAGGAGCCGCGTCGCATCACGGCCGGCGACGCCTTTGTCATGCATCCGGGTTTCACCGGCGTCTGGAAGGTCATCGAAACCACGCGCAAGCTCTGGGTTAGTCGCGACTAGTCGGCTCCCGAGCTTTCCTTTGCAACCCAGCAGCAGTACCGGTTCATGACACAGACGCTTTCCACAACGATCAAATCGACGCCATACTGGTGGGACGATTGTGCCTTTCCGCCTTTGCCTAGGCGCGAACTCGATCGGAGCTGCGACGTGGCGATCGTCGGCGGCGGCTATACGGGTCTCTCCGCCGCAATCGAGTTGGCGCGGGCAGGCAAGCACGTCCAGCTTTTCGATCGCCAGTCGCTCGGCCAGGCCGCTTCCAGCCGTAACGGTGGCATGGCAAGCGGTAGCATCAGGCCTAGCCGCAAGGAACTGATCCGTCGCTTCGGTTTGGATAGGGCGAACGGCATCCTCCTGGAAGGCCAGACCGCGCGGCAGGACCTTTGGCGGTTTCTCACCGCGGAGAGTATTGAGGCCAACTTCACGCTGTCCGGCTTATTCGAAGGGGCGATGACCGCCGAAGAGACAGAAGAGCTTCGGCGTCATGCGGGCTTTCTCCACGACAGCCTTGGCATCGAGACCTTAGCCGTCAAAGGATCGGACGTGCGGCAGTATATCGGAACCGACCTCTATGTTGGGGGCATGGTCCGTATGGACATCGGCGGCCTTCAGCCCGCGAAGTTGCTCGCCGGCATGATCCGGGTCGCGCGCGAGACCGATGCCGTTCTTCACGAGAACACCGCGGTCCTGGGTTCCACCAGCGATGCCGCTGGCGTGCGGGTCACTACCGAGCGCGGCGAAGTCCTAGCGAAGAAACTCCTTGTATGCACCGACGGATACACCGACGGGTTCGATCCATGGCTACGCCGCCGCTTGGTGCCGGTTCGCAGCCGAATCATAGCCACCGAACCACTAGACAAGCAGGTCATCGACCGGCTGATGCCCGCGCGCATGATGTACAGCGACATGCGCAAGCTGAGCTACTACTATCGGCCGTCGCCCGACGGGTCTCGTATCCTGTTTGGCGGACGCGACGGCACGACCGCAGGCGATCCGCTCACGCCGACTGTCAATCTGCGGACGGAACTCGCCAGACTTTTCCCGGAACTGGACACTATCGGCATCACGCACAGCTGGTTTGGGAATGTCGCCATGCACCGGGATATGATCCCGCGTATCTTTTCACGCGGCAACACCATTTACGCGACCGGCTATTGCGGTTCCGGCATCGTGTGGGCGCGGTGGCTTGGCAAGAAGGCGGCGCTCAAGATCCTCGAAGACGCCGAGCAGCCGCGCTCGGCTTTCGACTTCGATCAGGCTCCCAAAGCCGTACCGTTTTACCGCGGCCGTCCATGGTTCATTCCGCTTGTGTACTGGATGTATGAGCGCCATGACCGGAAGACGCTGCGCCGTCGCAAGGATGCGTGAGGCGGCATGGCATTTCTGTTCCTCTGTGATGCAACCCGAGGGGCCGTGTTTGCCGAGGTGTTCTCGGAGCACTTGCCGGATGTTCGGTTCTGCATGGACCCGGACGCCATCGGCGACGACGACATCCGCTTCATCATGACCTGGAACGTGCCGGAAAACCTTCGGCGATATCCCAACCTTGAGGCTGTGTTCTGCATTGGCGCGGGAGTCGATCAGTTTGCAGGGGCCTCGATTCCTCCAGGTGTGAAGCTGGTTCGCATGGTAGATCAGGGCATCACAAGGATGGTCGCAGAATATGTCGCTATGGCTGTCCTTTCGCTCCATCGAAATCTGCATCTCTATATCGATCAGCAGCGGCGCCGGGTCTGGAAGGAGCTCGAGCAACGTTCGCAGGCGGTTGACCGAAGGGTGTCCGTACTCGGCATGGGCGTGCTGGGTGAAGCCGCACTTCGCGGGCTGCAGCCGTTCGGTTTCCACCTCTCGGGATGGAGCCGGTCGCGGCGATCCATAGACGGCGTGACTTGCCACAAGGGCCAAGCCGGGTTGCGGGAGATGCTTGCAGGGACCGACATACTCGTCTGCTTGCTGCCGCTAACCGGGAATACGATCGGAATTCTAAACGAAGACCTGTTCGGCGCCCTTCCGCGCGGCGCCTGCCTCGTCCATGCCGGCAGGGGACGTCAGCTCGACGCCGACGCGCTGCTGTCGTCGTTGGATAGCGGCAGGCTGTCGGGCGCGTTCCTCGACGTGACCGATCCCGAGCCGCTACCGCCAGAGCATCCCCTGTGGGGGCATCCGAGGGTGGTTGTCACACCGCATATCGCGGCAACCACGCAGGCGAAAAGCGCGGCGTTAACGACCGTGCAGAACGTAGAGCGTCTTCTCGTCGGCGCTGATCCAACGGGACTGGTGGATCTCGCGGAACTTTCCGAATCCAATTTCTCCGATCAAAGATAACGAAAGGCTGGCGGACATGAACGTTGCCGCAAAATTCTCTTCGCCTCTGGACGTCGCTTCGCTACCCACCGGCCTTTTCATTGACGGACAATGGAGACGCGGCACGGAGGGGAAGACCATAGACGTCATCGATCCATCGAACGGAGACGTGATCGTGTCCGTTGCGGATGCGACTGTCGATGACGCGATGGAGGCGATTGCCGCCGCCGACAGAGCTGCGAAGAATTGGGCGGCCACCGCTCCGCGCAAGCGTTCAGAGATCCTGCGCCGCTGCTTCGAGCTGATGATCGAAAACAAGGATATGTTGCCGAACTCATCAGCCTGGAAAACGGCAAGACCTTGAACGACGCGCAGGGAGAGGTGGCCTACGCTGCGGAGTTCTTTCGCTGGTTTGCGGAGGAGGCCGTTCGTCTCAATGGCGAGATATCGACAGCGCCGGGCGGTGCAAACAAGATCATCGTTCAACACCAGCCAATCGGGATCGCTGTTCTCATCACTCCTTGGAATTTCCCGGCTGCCATGGCCACGCGCAAGATCGGGCCGGCGCTTGCGGCGGGCTGCACATGCGTGTTGAAGCCTGCTACGGAGACGCCGCTGACCGCGCTCGTGCTGGCCAACCTTTACAAGCAAGCCGGAGTGCCTGACGGCGTAGTCAATGTCGTAACCACCTCGCAGTCCGGACCGGTCGTCAGCGCAATGCTGAACGATCCCCACGTGCGTAAGCTCTCCTTTACCGGTTCCACCGAGGTCGGCAGGACGCTCCTGCGCGAGGCAGCTGGAACCGTCGTGTCGTGCTCTATGGAACTCGGCGGAAATGCCCCCTTCATCATCTTCGACGATGCCGACCTGGATGCGGCCATCGAGGGCGCAATGGTGGCGAAGATGCGCAACGGCGGAGAAGCATGTACGGCGGCGAACCGCTTCTACGTCCAGTCCGGCATTGCCGAAGCATTTTCCGCCGGGCTTGTCGAGCGCATGAAGTCGATGAAGGTCGGGGCCGGATACGATCCGAAATCGCAATGCGGTCCGTTGATCAACAGAAAGGCTGTCGAGCGGCTGACCGCCTTGTTGTCCGACGCCACGACGAAAGGCGCCAAGGTGCTCGTCGGCGGCGGACCGCTCGATGGTGAAGAATACTTCTTCGCTCCAACGGTGTTGTCCGGCGTCTCGCCGGATTCGAGGATTTCAGCTGAGGAGATTTTCGGTCCGATTGCCGCACTCGCAACTTTCAATACCGAAGACGAGGTTATCGAGCTGGCCAATGCCACGGAGTACGGTCTCATATCGTATGTCTACACCCGAGATCTGGCGCGCGGCATGCGTGTCGGAACAGATGGACAGCGGCATGGTCGGGCTGAATCGCGGTCTCGTGTCTGATCCTGCAGCGCCATTCGGCGGAACGAAGCAGAGCGGGCTCGGCCGCGAGGGCGCCCACGTTGGGATTCTCGAGTTCTGCGAGACGAAGTACATCGCGGTTACCTGGTAGGGAGGTCGATCAGCGTGTGGGGCTGGGGACGGCCAGGTGACACGCCCGGGCAGCCCTCGGAAAAAATCATCGAGGAGCTTGGGCTATGGGCCTCTCAAATAGCACCATGCGAATTCGCTGCATCGATGTCGATCGAGGTACGATTGAATGGTTGATTTAGAACACATCGAAAAGGCCCGCGATCGGATCGGCGGCTGCATTTTTCCGACCCCGCTCGTGTCATCGCCTTCGCTATCGGAATTCTGTGGTGTGTCCGTTCACCTCAAGCTCGAACATCTTCAGGCCACGGGAAGTTTCAAGCTGCGAGGCACCTTCAACGCGCTTCTTCAATTGACCGAGGACGAGCGCGCGCGAGGCGTCGTTGCTGCTTCTACAGGTAATCATGGGAGAGCTTTGTCATTCGCGGCGAAAGCGTGTGGCGTGAAGGCCGCGATATGCATGTCAAGCTTGGTGCCGGACAACAAGATTGTCGAGATTCGCCGTCTTGGCGCCGATGTCCACATTGTAGGACGATCACAGGATGAGGCGCAGGAAGAGGCCGATCGGCTGGTCTTCAGCGAGGGTCTTTATCCGATTCCACCCTTCGACCATCCAGCGATCATCGCCGGCCAAGGGACGTTGGGGTTGGAAATCATCGATGCACTGCCGGATGTCGCGACCGTGCTAATTCAGCTTTCCGGTGGTGGCCTCGCCTCGGGTGTGGCACGCGCGATCAAATCCCAGCGGCCCGGTGCGCGCGTTATTGGAGTCCAGATGGAGCGTGGCGCGGCGATGAAAGCCAGTCTGGATGCTGGTCACCCGATCAAAGTGGAGGAATTCGAGAGCCTCGCGGATTCCCTCGGTGGCGGCATTGGTATTCACAACAGGCTGACCTTTGCCATGTGCGGAGATCTCCTGGACGAAGTCATTCTTTTGAGCGAGGCCGAGATCGCCGCCGGTATCCGACACGCCTACCTGCAAGAGCGCGAGATTGTCGAAGGCGCAGGTGCGGTTGGGATCGCAGCTTTGTTGGCGAACAAGGTAAGCGGCCTCCGAGGTCCCACTGTGACCGTCCTGTCGGGCCGCAACATAGATATGCAGCTGCATCGCCGTATCATAACAGACGAAACGGAACACGAATGAGTATCACCAAACCGCTGATCTTGACCGAGCCTCAACTGAGGGGCTTGGTGAAGTTGGATGTCGACATCGTCCGCTGCGTGGAGGAGGCATTTCGCACCTTGGCCACGGGAAAAGTTGTCATGCCGCCCATCCTGCGGCTTGATATTCCAGAGCATCGCGGAGAAGTCGACGTCAAGACAGCGTATGTGCCAGGTCTGGACGGCTTCGCCATCAAGATCAGCCCGGGTTTCTTCGGCAATCCTGAGATCGGCTTGGCGAGCACGAACGGTTTGATGGTCTTGCTGTCCAGCACGACGGGTGTCGTACAGGCGCTGCTGCTGGATAACGGTTACTTGACCGATCTGCGCACAGCCGCTGCCGGCGCAGTCGCCGCGAAATATCTCGCCCGCAAAGACGCTTCGATTGCAGCCATTCTGGGCGCGGGGCAGCAAGCCCGTCTTCAGTTGCAAGCACTCATGTTGGTCCGCCCGATTCGTTCGGCCCGCATATGGGCACGCGTCGGAGCGAAGGCCCACCTCGCCGCGCGAGAATTGTCCGCCGAGTTGGGGATCGACGTTGTCGCTTGCGCGACCCAGGAGGAGGCTGTCGCGAGGGCAAATGTCATTGTCACGACGACGCCAGCTGAAACTCCCGTTTTTTTGTCGCGCTGGCTTGAACCCGGACAGCACATAACAGCGATGGGATCAGATGCTGAACACAAGAATGAGATCGAGCCTCAGGTGATCGCTAGTGCCGACACCTACGTGGCCGACAGCCTGGCACAAACGAGACGCCTCGGCGAACTGCATCACGCCATCGAAGCGGGTGCAGTTGAAGAGAATGCGTGCTTCGCCGAGCTCGGACAGCTCATTGCCGGTGAGGTGGCGGGGCGGACAAGTGCCGACCAGATCACGATCGGGGATCTCACCGGAACAGGGATTCAAGACACCGCTATCGCTAACTTCGCATTCGCACGGTCACGTAAACGACAGAAGGAATGACCAACGAGCTCTGATAGCCCTCATTAGATTAACATGCTCCTGCCCGAGGAGACGCTAGCCGACCGACCTGCTGCCCATTTATCGGGAGCCAAGACACCCATCGGAATCAGCAGAGCAGCATCAAGCCAGCTGTCCGTTCTTAAGTTGGCTGTTAGATCGTCAAGGCGAGCGCCACGGGTGTGAGCGGAACGACTGCTTTTCAAAAAATGCTGACCGAAAGAGGTCGGACCGCTTCCGGCCCAACTTCGGTCATTCGAAACTGGCGGCCGATGACCACCCCGGCGCAATGTGGACGGCTTTCCGCCGAACGGGGAAATCAGTCTTCGACACGCTTCGAGCCGAGGTGCAGCGTTCGTGCGCGAGGAATGGCGCGGGCGGCTTCGGAGATCGTCCGTCACTTCCAGGAGCACAGCACCACCCCCTGCCATACGACGCTGATCCTTGGTTCAGCCGACGGCCTGACGCCATCAACCCGCAAGGGGTCGGACTACGCGAAGCGTGCCGCCGCTCCGGCTTCGCCTTCGCGGTGATTGCGGCCGTCGGCCGAACACATCGGCGCCTGTCAGCGGGGGAGGGTCCTCCGCTTCAAACAGGAGCCGGATCGATGTCCTTCGCCGACGCACATGCCTTCGCCTTCAGCCTCGCCGCCACTCTCATGGTCACCATCGTCATCTTTCGTGCTGGCGACGGTACTCTCTCGGTCGTGCCGGCGAACGAGTATGACGGCGACGACACCGCCATCATCGGCGAAATCGACCCGTTCGCCCCATGACGGGGCGGACATCGAGCCTGGCGACGCAAGAACACCGGCGGGTTTCGCCCGCGCTTTTCCTTTGCTATGCTGTGCACTGCGCCAGGTGGTGGTGGAAGGCGTAATCGCCAGAGATATTCTCTCGGAGACACCACCATGATCATCCTCGGCATGTTTCTTTGTATCGCGGCCATCGGCATCCTGTGCTGGTTGCTCTTCAGGCTTGCTATCTTCGCCCTGCCGTTGTTCGTCGGCGTCAGCGCAGGCACGTGGGCATTCAACACCGGTGCCGGCTGGCTTGGCGCGATCCTCGTCGGTAGCCTCGCAGCCGGGTTGACGCTCGGCGTCGCCCAAATCCTCCTTGGCGTCGTTCGCCCCATGTGGGCGAAGCTGGCGATCGCGATGGTCTTCGTCGCTCCCGCGATCGTTGCCGGCTACCATGCCACTCATGGCATCGCGAAGCACATGATGCCTTCGGAAACCTGGCAGATCGTCTTATCCGTCATTGGCGCGACCGCCGTCGGCGTCACGGCATATCTCCGGGTCGCGGGCATGACAGCCGCCGACCAATCCGGCAGGGACGTGGTTCGAGCCTAGACCCGCGCGGGGGACGCGGGTGGACCAGGCCGACGAAGGCATAGCCACCTCATTATCGGTGGAGAGCAATCGGGTTCCATGCCAGAATCGCGCAATGGTGCCGGCGCGGCCCGTCTGTGGACTTGGACTTTCTTCGGTCGATGCCCATGGCAGACCGACCAGTCGGTAGCAGGACGGCAGCGCGGGCGGTGGCGGCGGCGTTGGAGGTGCGCCGAATCTGTGCCTGGAATGCGTGGGCGATGCCGGTGAAGCCTGTAGCTATCTGCCGGAAACGCGTTGGACGCCAACGTCTCCGTTGCCAATCTGTCCCAAGAGCGCTCCAAACGGCCTCTTCAATGGGCTGATCTGGCCGAAGGACGGCTGAAGCCTCGACCGCATAGGCCGCAACGGCGCGTCTCGACTTTCTTCCCCTGCCGGCTCCCACCCCATGCCGCAAGCGCATGGGGACCCCGAGCGCCGCCATTCCTCGCGAGACAAGAAAGCCGTTCCTGCGCCGTCCTCCGCGTTGCTCCGGTCGCCAGCGATGCGTCGTCGGTCGCCGCCGGCCAACCGATCGCCATCGAGGCCGCATGGTGCGGGCTCGGGAACAGAAAACGGAGACCTACAATGGCTACCATCGGCACCTTCAAGAAGACCACCGCGAACGAGTTCACCGGCGAAATCGTCACCTTCAGTGTCCAGGCCAAGAACGTGCGCATCGTCCCAGAGACACGCGCCACTGGCGAGAACGCTCCCAGCCACCGGGTTCTGGTCGGCCGCGCCGAGATCGGCGCCGCATGGTCGAAGACCTCCAACGAGGGCCGCGACTACCTGGGTCTCAAGCTCGACGATCCGAGCTTCAACGCCCCGATCTACGCCAACCTCTTCGACGACGAGGAAGGTGAGGGTTTCTCGCTCATCTGGTCCCGCCCGAACGCGCGGCGGGGTGACTGAGGACCCGCGCAGGCCCCGGCGGGAAAGCCGGGGCCTTCTTCCGCGGACGTCCGGTTCGGTTCACTCAAGCCGAGAGCGATGCCGAAACCGCATCGCCTGATGCTAATCAACTATCCTCCGTCGGCGCTGTTGTTTCTATAAAATGCAGGCTTTCACTCTGTGAAGACGAGGCAAGCGATGATCGAGCCGTTTGACGAAACCGCGCCGACCAGTGACGAACTCACCGAATACGATCGGGAACACGTCAAGCTCTATGTGCGCCTGCTTGACGCCGCCGACGACGGCGCGGACTGGCGCGAGGTGGTCGAAATCCTCTTCGGCATTGATCTGACGAAGGAGCCACAACGCGCCCGGCGCATCCACGACAGCCATCTGGCGCGAGCGCGCTGGATGGCGCGTGCGGGCTACCGTCATCTCTTGCGTCGAGCCGGCAACTAGCGCCACGGCGTCTGTGGTTCGCGGGTGATGCCGAAGTGGCATCACCCGATGCCCGGCAAGGGTCTTTCGCCAATCGCTACAACCCGGAATCGTTTGGAGGCGGGGTCTACGCGTTGTTGCGAGGAGCTCTTGGATGAGACCGGATACGTCGCATTGGCGAGACAATGACAGCTATGACTATTTCGATACATTACCCATCGAAGGGCTCGCCTGGGAGTGTCTGCGGCGTCACGAACCCTATCAACGGCACTACCAAGCGCTTCTGACCACAAGAGCCGAAAAAGCACCCTTCCACCCTGAGACACAGCGGCTGTGGGGGTTACGATTTCCCGGCTAGGCCGGATTTGTCCGCCTTGGCGCAAGACGTTCTGTGGTCGCCTAACGTCGATCCAGCTGTGGTTTCTCTCGTGCCGGCGCCGGAATTCCTGTCGTCCGTGCGATCGGCGCCGTTGACCGGCCTGGGCGTGCTCCACGACAGCCCGGAAGGACGTCACAGTGTCCATAGTGCAGGTGTCGCGACCCAACTTCTCCTTCTGCCCGGCAGTGACCCGCACGGCCACCTGGCGGCGCTGATCCCCTTGGATGCAGAAACGTTGGGACGGATCGAAGCACTCACCCGTTTCTGGCGTTCCTGGCAAAAGCGCCCAACAGCTTCGGACAGGCGGATGACACCACAGCAGCGACGCCGCTTTCGTCTGATGATGCAGGCCGCTGACGGCCACTCGAATGGCGCGAGCTACCGCGACATTGCCGTCGCCCTTTACGGGTCTAAGCGCGTCGCTGCCGATCCTTGGAAAACCTCCGCACTGCGCGACGCGGTGATCGGCCTGGTCGAAGGCGCCACCGCCATGATTGGCGGTGGCTATTTGCAGATCCTGCGTCATCGCCGTCGATCATAGCGGTTCTGGCCCCGGACAAGGGGTGGGATTTTAGCCCCCCTCAACTTCCCCATCCCTTGCGAAGCCCATTCTCCGCCACCGTGGTCGCCGTCCACCGCTGAACGCCAGCGGCGGCCCAAAACCCCACGGAGGTCCGACCCATGCGACCCGATATCGCCGTCTTGCCGCCGCGCTTCCTGCGCACCAAGGAAGCCGCGGATTTCCTCAGCTTGTCCGCCCGCACGCTCGAAAAGCACCGGACCTATGGCACTGGTCCTTCCTACCGCAAGCTCGGCGGCCGTGTCGTCTATGCCGTCGACGATCTTCAGGCTTGGGCCGAACGCGGCGCTGTCACCTCTACATCCGATCCGCGTGGGTTGGTCCTGCCCGCCAAGCGTCACACACCGACGCCGCCGGCGCATGGCGGACGATACGCACGCTGACCGCGCGCGGATTTCCAAATGGTGGCGCGAAACCAATCCCTTTCGGAGCGCGGGCAGCTCGACCTGTTCCGGGCGCTGCCTGGCGACTTCGCCCCACGAGACGCGCAGGATCTCATGGCCTATCCGTTCTTCTCCCTTTCCAAGACCCATCGCATCACCCCGATCGATTTTGCCGCAGGCAACGTCACGATCCGGGTGGAAGCCGTACCCGATCATGGGATGGCGACCATCTGGGACGCCGACATCCTGATCTGGGCCGCGAGCCAGATCGTCGAGGCGCGCGACACCGGGCTTCGCACCTCGCGCCTGATGGCCGCAACGCCCTATGAGATTCTCACCTTCGTCGGCCGCGGCAAGAGCCTGCGCGACTATCAGCGCCTGAAGGCGGCGCTTGATCGGCTGCAGTCGACCACCGTCTCGACGACAATCCGTCAGCCCGCCGAAGGCCGGCGTCACCGCTTCTCATGGATCAATGAGTGGCAGGAGCGCATCGATCGCCGTGGCAAACCCGCGGGGATCGAGTTGATCGTCCCCGATTGGTTCTACCAGGCAGTCCTCGATGACGCGCTCGTACTGACGATCGATCGCGCCTATTTCGACCTGACTGGCGGGCTTGAGCGCTGGCTCTATCGGCTGGTGCGCAAGCATGGCGGACGCCAGCGCGACGGCTGGCGCTTCGACTTCCGTCACCTTCACCTGAAATCCGGCAGCCTGTCGCCCTACAAGCGCTTTGCCTTCGAGCTGCGCGACATAATCCGCCGCCAGCCGCTGCCCGGCTACACGCTCTTCCTCGAAGTGGAGATGGGCGGCCGGACGCTGCTCGCCTTCGAGCGGATCGCCTCCTGTGCAAAGCCTGTGGACGGCCTCGTGCTATCGGGAACCGGAACTGTCGTGCCATCGGGAACCGCGGGCTCGTGCTATCAGGAACCCAAACGGGGCCTAACCCTAGGAAAGCAAAGCCGAAATCGCGCCCTTAACTTAGACTCTAACCCAGATTCTAACCTTGAAGAGCCCGCGCGCAATGTGCAGAGCCTCGTCCGGCGAACCAGCGACGCACTCAGCATAGACACCGACAAGACCTCGAATGCGCCATCGGTTTCTGACGGCAGCAGCACGGCAGCCAGCGTCTCCGAAGCCCCGAATCCGCCTCTTGATCCGCGCTCGGGAGCCACCCGATGATCGCCGCACTCCTCAATCAACAGAGCCGTGTCGGCAAGGCAACTTTGACGCTGCTTCTCGCCGGTGAATTGACCTGCAAGGGACATCAGTTCGCGACCTTCGGCGTGCGGCCGACTACCGACATGACAACTCAGGAGCGCGCACGCATCGCCGCTTTCGAGCACGACGTCATCGTCGCCAACACGCTGCACGAGATGCTCGCGCGCGAATTCCCGGCAACATCAGGAGAACCTACATGACCGGCATCGCGGCTCCTCGCATGCGCGACGCCTTCCCGGCCACGCACCACGCTCGCGATGATCTCGTCCATGTCGAACTGACCTGGGTCGAGAAGAGGATCGAGAACTGGATACGGTTCGGCACGCACGCCCAGGAACAGATTGTCGATCGTCGCCGGCGCATCCTGTCCTATCGTCCCGGCGCGGTCTTCGCCTTCGTGCGCTGGGCCGCGAACGATTTTGGAACGATCATCTCACGCATCGACATCGTGCGTGCGGTCGCGTCTGGCGAGGCCTATCAGACGCTGCCCTTCGTGCGTCCGGGCGGCGACATCCTGCTGAAGGTCGAGAGCTGGCCCAAGGTCGAACGCGTGCTGCAGACGATTGAGGCCATCCAGCGCCTCGACATCGAGCCTGAGTTGGTGTCGCCCGATCATTGGCGGCACATCCACAACCGGATTACCGCCGGCCACGCGCCGCGCAGCTACACGCTCGACCAACATCGCGCCTTCCTGCTGCGCAAGAGGACCGAGCCGTGAGGCGCGCCGGGATCATCCTAGCTAGCGTTCTCGCAACCATGGGCGTCGGCTATTCCGGCCTCACTTCGATGCCCACGAAGCTCATCTGGAATGCGTCAGCTAGCGCACCGATTGGCTTCTACACGATCGACTTCGACGAACCCTTCGAGGTCACCGATCTTGTGGCCGTCGAAGCGCCCGAGCCACTTGCGGCGTTCCTCGCTGATCGCGGCTATCTGCCGAGGGGCGTGCCACTCTTGAAGCGCATCCTTGGCGTTTCCGGGCAACGTGTCTGTCGCTCGAACCTCACCATCACAGTCAATGGTATCGAGGCGGGCGCGGCGCTCGAGCGTGATCGGGCCGGCCGCGACCTGCCGGTCTGGCAGGGCTGCCACCGCATCCCTACCGGGGAAGTCTTCCTGATGAATCGGCAGGTCCGCGACAGCCTGGACGGACGTTACTTCGGCCTCCTTTCCACCAGCCAGATCATCGGTCGCGCCGTCCCGCTGTGGACAGACGAGGACGGCAACGGCCGCTTCGAATGGCGCGCGCCAACGCGGTGAGCGCGCGACCGGCGGCGCGCGTCGTGCCGCCAGCCTTCAATACCGCACAACTGAAAACAGGAGCCTGACATGCAACAGATCGGGGAATTCACGCGCCAGAAGACTGGCTATAGCGGGCGCATCCACACGCTCAGTCTTAACCTCGATATCGCCATTGTGGCGGCAGAGGCGAGCGAAACGGAGAATGCGCCCGACTACCGCGTTCACGCCGGAAGCGAGGACGGCCCCGAGATCGGCGCCGGCTGGAAACGCTCCAGCGAAAAGGCCGGAGACTATGTCTCGATCCAGCTCGACGACCCGACCTTCGCGCAGCCGATACGCGCGAACCTCTTTCGCGATGGCGACGACAAGACGTCCTGGTCGCTGCACTGGGCGCGCCCGCGCGACCGTAGCGAGAAGGATTGAACGATGCGCGCTCGCCGTCCGTCGACGAGCCATCGCGGTGCGCCCAGGCCGTTTCGTGCTGCCCGGCGTATGGCTCTGCTCCTGCTTTGCGGCCTGTCCGTCGCGACCGTCATGCCGGCGGCGGCTGTGGCGCAGGAAACACCTCTCACACGATCGTCGCAGCGCGATCCTTTCGGCACGCATATCGCAGAAGCCTCGCACCGCTTCGGCGTTCCAACCGCATTGATACGCGCCATCATGCGCAAGGAGAGTGCGGGCGATGTGCGCGCCGTCTCCAGCGCAGGCGCCCGCGGCTTGATGCAGATCATGCCCGGCACGTGGGATGATCTGCGCGCCCGCTGGTCGCTTGGCCGCGATCCATTCGATCCCCGGGACAACATCCTGGCAGGAACGGCGTACCTGCGCGAACTGCACGATCGCTTCGGCTCACCGGGGTTTCTGGCCGCCTACAACGCGGGACCTGCGCGCTACCAAGCCTACCTCACTGGGCGTCCGTTACCGGCCGAGACCCGCGCCTATGTCGCAGCACTTGCCCCCCTGATCGGTGAAAGCGGGGGTATGCGCCCTTTCGCCGTTACATCTGTCGAGGCCATTCCGTGGAAGCACGGCTCGCTCTTCGTCGGTCAGTCGGATCGCATACAAGCTGTCGCTCTCGTGCCGACCGAGCGACCACCAAATGACGCGGGCTCCGCACCCACCGTGCGCGATGTCTCCGCCATCGTGCCGCTGTCCGAAGGCCTCTTCGTGGCGCGAGCGGGCGAAGGGATCCGGCCATGAGCGCACATGGGCGTCTTCGCGCAACCGCGAGCCCCAGCGCACCGTGGCGTGGATGGAGGCGGAAGGTGGGCAAAACAACCGGAAGATGGCGAGATAAAAGGCCGCGAGGTGCGGCGCCGATCGGTTGTGTTGTTTCAATAGGTTATGCAGCATTTCCGCGAGGTGCGAAGGTTTCGCGCACCTCGCCGGAACACCGATTTACTCGTGATTTCCGTGTCTTGACACGATGTGCGGATCTTCGCCATGAACGGTGAGGATGGTTTCCGAATCCGGCCCGGCCGCATCCGCTCATCGGGCGCCCAGCGGGCCAGGCCCTTCATCGCGCAGGCGCTTGCCGCCGCCCAGAAGGCCGGCGCTCGTATCTCTCGCACCGGCCGGATCAGTCCGGGTAATCGCTCGACCTTCGGGCGTGGCCGCTCGGCGAGCGTGCGCGCCAATCGTCTCCTCACCGGCCGCTCGCGAACCGTGATCATCAAGACACGGCTGGTGCGACATCACGCGCGCGCCGCGCCGCTTGCCGCCCATCTCAGCTATCTGCGCCGCGAGGGCGTCACCCGTGACGGGGAGAAGGCAAGGCTGTTCGGGCCGGAAGTCGTGGAGGTGGATGGCGGTGCTTTTGCCGGGCGGTGCAGCGATGATCGGCACCACTTCCGCTTCATCGTCTCGCCGGAAGATGCCGTCGACATGGCGGATATCAAAGCCTTCGCCCGCGATCTAATGGGCCAGATGGAAAAGGACCTCGGCACAAAACTGGATTGGGCTGGCGTCGATCACTGGAACACCGATAACCCGCACCTTCACATCATCCTGCGCGGCCAGACTTATGACGGGCAGGATCTTGTGATCTCCCGCGATTACATCAAGGAGGGGATGCGCGCCCGCGCCGCCGACCTCGTTACGCAGGAGCTCGGCCCGCGCACCGATCACGACATCCGCCGCAATCTGCAGCGTCAGGTCGAGGCCGAACGTTGGACCCAGCTTGACCGGCAGCTTGTTCGCGATGGCCGCGACACAGGCGTTGTCGACCTTGCCTCCGCCGCGAACGCTCAGCCCGATGAGTATCACGTGCTGAAGGTCGGGCGGGTGCGCAAGCTCGAAACCCTCGGCCTTGCCGAACAGGTCGGCCCGGGCCAGTGGATGATCGACGACAAGGCCGAGGCGACGCTGCGCGAGCTTGGCGAACGCGGTGACATCATCAAGCGTATGCACCGCGCCCTGACAGAACAGGGCATTGAGCGCGGCTCCGCGAACTATGTGCTGGCAGCGGAGCGCCTCGACACGCCGATCGTCGGTCGGTTGGTCGACCGCGGCCTCGATGATGAGCTGAAGGGCAGTGCCTACGCCGTGGTCGATGGCACCGACGGCCGCACACATCACATCAAGCTGTTCGACCTCGATGCCGCGGGCGACAGCGCTCCGGGTTCGATCGTCGAACTGCGCAAGTTCCATGACGCGCAGGGGCATCCGCGCGCAGCACTCGCCGTCCGTTCCGATCTCAACATTGAGCAGCAGACAACCGCCGCCGGCGCCACCTGGCTCGACCGCCAGAACATTGCCCGCGAACCGATTGCGTTGTCGGAAGGCGGCTTCGGCGCCGAGGTGCGGCAGGCGATGCAGCGCCGCGCCGACCGTCTCGTCGAACAGGGCCTCGGCGAGCGGCATGGCCAACGCATCAGCTTCACCCGCAACCTGATCGACACGCTGCGTCGCCGCGAGTTGGAGGCGCTCGGCGAAAAGCTCTCGGCCGAAACCGGCCAGCCTTTCAACCGCGCCCGCGGCGGCGCATATGTCACCGGTTCCTACCGGCAGCGCTTCATGCTCGCGTCGGGCCGCTTCGCCATGATCGATGACGGCCTCGGTTTCCAACTGGTGCCCTGGACGCCGTCTCTCGAAAAGCATCTTGGCCGCCACGTCTCTGGCGTCGCTCGCGATGACGACGGCATCGACTGGAGTTTTGGCCGCAAGCGAGGCCTCGGCCTCTAACCTCTTTGTGAAGAAAGGACTGCTTCTATGTCCGCCACCAAGATACTCTGGGGCCAGATCCTCGCGGTCGTCGCGATCGTGATTTTCACGACCTGGGGCGCGACGGAGTGGGTGGCCTGGCGCCTGGCGTTCCAGCCCGAACTCGGCAGGCCATGGTTCCGTGTCCTGGGCTTTCCGTTTTACCTTCCGCCGTCCTTCTTCTGGTGGTGGTATGGCTTCGATGCCTACGCGCCGTCGATCTTCGTGGAGGGAGCCTTTATCGCGGCTTCCGGCGGTTTCACCTGCGTCGCCGTCGCCATAGGCATGTCGGTCTGGCGGGCTCGCGAGGCCAAGAAGGTCGAGACCTACGGCTCCGCCCGCTGGGCCGACAAGCAGGAGGTCAAGGCAACTGGCCTTCTCGGCCCCGATGGTGTGGTGCTTGGGCGATATGACGGCGCCTATCTGCGCCACGACGGACCGGAGCATGTGCTGTGCTTTGCGCCTACACGTTCGGGCAAGGGTGTCGGCCTTGTCGTCCCGTCGCTACTGACCTGGCCGAGCTCAGCCGTCGTCCACGACATCAAGGGCGAAAACTGGCAGCTCACCGCGGGCTTCCGCGCCAGGCATGGCCGGGTCCTGCTGTTTGATCCAACCAATCCGAAATCCTCGTCCTACAACCCGCTGCTCGAGGTGCGCCGCGGCGAATGGGAGGTCCGCGACGTCCAGAACATCGCGGACATCCTGGTCGATCCAGAAGGCTCGCTCGAGCGGCGAAACCATTGGGAGAAAACCAGCCATGCCCTGCTGGTGGGCGCGATCTTGCATGTGCTTTACGCCGAGCAGGACAAGACGCTTGCCGGCGTCGCCGGCTTTCTTTCCGATCCGAAGCGTCCGATCGAATCGACGCTGTCCGCGATGATGAAGACAGCGCATCTGGGTGAGGACGGTCCGCACCCGGTCATCGCCAGCGCCGCGCGGGAGCTCTTGAACAAATCCGACAACGAGCGCTCTGGCGTGCTCTCCACCGCCATGTCTTTCCTTGGCCTCTATCGCGATCCTGTCGTGGCCGAGGTCACGCGCCGCTGCGACTGGCGCATCAGTGACCTCGTCGGCGACAAGCATCCGACGACGCTCTACCTCGTCGTGCCGCCGTCCGACATCAACCGGACCAAGCCGCTCATTCGCCTGATCCTCAATCAGATCGGTCGCCGCTTGACAGAAGATCTGCAGATGAGGGCGCAAGGGCACCGGCTGCTCCTGATGCTTGACGAGTTTCCGGCTCTTGGCCGCCTCGACTTCTTTGAGTCAGCGCTCGCCTTCATGGCCGGCTACGGGCTGAAAAGCTTTCTGATCGCTCAATCCCTCAATCAGATCGAGAGGGCGTACGGCGCGAACAACTCGATCCTCGACAACTGCCATGTCCGGGTAAGCTTTGCCACCAACGATGAGCGCACCGCCAAGCGGGTGTCCGACGCGCTGGGAACAGCGACGGAGATGAGGGCCATGAGGAACTACGCCGGCCACCGGCTGTCGCCGTGGCTCGGTCATCTCATGGTCTCCCGCTCGGAGACGGCTCGCCCTCTGCTCACGCCGGGTGAGGTGATGCAACTCCCGTCCACTGACGAGATTGTCATGGTCTCGGGTGCGCCGCCGATCCGCGCCAAAAAGGCGCGCTATCATGAGGATGCTCGCTTCCGGGAGCGTATCCTGCCGCCGCCGGTGCTGGCAGCGGCGGCGGAGGAGGGGAGGCCAGACGACTGGACGAAACTGCCTCTGCCTTCCCGTCCGCAGCTTGTTGAAGCGACGTCGGCGCCGTCGGCCACGGATGACGACACAACTGATTCCGAGCGTCGTCGGCAACCTGAGCTCAGTCGCGTCGAGCAGGTCGTAAAGCCTTCGACCGAGAACGAATTCGAGATCGATCGCCTAGACGACGTGGAGGACGAGGTTGCCCGCAACCGTCGACTGACGCGTCTGATGCAAGGTATTGCGCGGCAGGCGTCGCTCGACCCCGGCGACGGCGTGGATATGTGAGGCTCCCATGGCAAAGCCACCCCGCAAACAACGCCTGTCCGTCTATCTCGATCCGAAGGTCATGAGCAGCCTGGCCGAACATGCGGCGCGCCGTGATTTGTCACGGTCGCTCGTCGCCGAGGCAGCCATCGAGTCGTTCCTCTCACCCGATGCCGCCGAGCGACAGGAGGCGGCGATCACCAAGCGGCTTGACCAGCTCGATCGCCGTATGACACGCCAGGAGCGCGATGTCGCAATTGCCGTGGAGACTCTCGCGGTTTTCGTCCGCTTCTGGCTGGCGACCACACCGGCTTTGCCCGAGCCAGCGGCACAGGCCGCCCATGCCAAGGCGGGCGAGCGCTATGATGCCTTCGTCACCGCACTCGGCCGGCGCCTGGCCAGAGGTCCAAAGCTTCGGCAGGAAGTCTCCGAGGACATCGATGGCGGTCTGGACACACACCAGCCCGGCATGCCCGTGCGCTAAATGGACTGGCGGACTGAGATTTTGAAAGCATCGATTGTCAAAACATATCAAAGCGTTGGAACGATATGTTGTCATAGAACGCGTTTTGCCAACCTGTCGAGTTTGGCAGAAGAGAACTAGACAGCCGCAGGGTGGGGTCGCTTATACGGGAACCATGTTGGGCGAGAAACCCGCAATTTCAGATCCGTGATTGCAAGAGGGCCGCCCTTCATGAGCTTCTATGACCAACAGCCGTCTGGTCCGGACCAGCTATTTTTCAGTGACCCAAGCGTGTCAGGTTTTCGTTGAAAAATTATAGTCTGTATGCTATGAGGCAAGGCCGAATGAAAAACCAAAAGCCCACGGTATGGATGGGGTCGTCGAAGGACGACCTGCGCGAGTTTCCGGTCGATGTTCGCCGGTTGATGGGTGTCGCAATCAACGACGCCCAGAATGGTGAGGAGCACCCGGCTGTCAAAGCCCTGAAAGGGTTTGGGGGCCGCAGCATCCTTGAGGTGGTCGATGACTTCGACGGAGATACCTACCGCGCCGTCTACACCGTCCGCTTCGCTGGTATGATCTACGTCCTTCATTGCTTCCAGAAGAAGTCGAAGAAGGGCAGGGAGACGCCCAAGCACGAAATCGATCTCGTGACAGTGCGATTGAAGGCGGCCGAGGCGCACTACCGCGAAAACTATGGGAAAGGAACAAAGTCGTGACAGAAGACATCACCGCCGAAGTGAGCAGCGGCAACGTGTTTGCGGACCTCGGCTTTGACAATCCCGAGGAGGAATTGCTCAAGGCCAAGCTGGCCCGCGAGATCCGCGCCATTATCAAGCGCCGGCGCCTGACCCAGGCGAAGTCGGCTGAACTGCTCGGAATGAAACAGCCGGACGTCTCCGCGATCGTCACCGGGCGAACGGGCAAGTTTTCAATAGACAGGCTGGTTCGCTGTCTGGACCGGCTCGACTACAAGGTCGACGTGGTGGTTCGCCACAAGACTCGACGGTCAACTCGTGCTGAAGCCGCTTGATCGGACGGCTTTGCCGGCGAGCGGACAATTGAACCAGGACGGTAGGATTAGCGAAAAGCACGGGAAGACGAAGGTGGACACCCTTCGTCAGACCTACGGTGAAAATTTCGCAGCTGGGCTTCGCAGCGACTCGACGCTATCGACGGTGTTGCAGCGCGCCAGCGTCGGCTCTCTAAGCCCCGTACCTAAGGCGCGCGCTTAGACCTCAATCCAAGCGTAGGCGGCACCAAAGATCCCGAACGTCAGAGCAATAAACCAAGCCCATCCCTTCAACGAGGCGCGCACGTCTTCAGGTTTTGCGCCTTTTTCGTTGTCGTAGTCGTCCATGATCAGGCTCCATGTTTTCGATCTTGGGTTTGGTACAAAATCAAGAGACGCTGGGCAACCCTCGTAGCTGTCGCAGCGGATTCGCCTTTGTACGGCGTGATATGCGCAGTCTAATTCGTGGATTGCGGGTACCGGCCTGTCGAGGACCATATAGATAATCGCCGTACCTAAAGCAGAACTAATAATTGCCGCCTTGCGCCGTTTACGTCGGCACCGCCGATCTCCTGTATTTGCACGCTACGCCACTACGCCTCGACATAGGTGTTGAAACCACTCGAGATACGGCTCTCTTAATCATCCCCGTCCAGGGGCCGCCGATGTTCCCCGGATCGAAACGGGGACAGGATGGCAGCTTCGCCTCACAATTCAGAAGGTCTGGCTCGCGGCGCACGCATGTTGCGCACAGCGCTCGGACCCGCGATCGCGCGCTATCTCGACGACGCCGGCATCGTCGAGGTGATGCTCAATCCCGATGGGCGTTTGTGGATCGATCGCCTGTCCGAGGGATTGTCCGACACAGGAGAGCGCCTGTCGGCGGCGGACGGCGAACGCATCGTCCGCCTCGTCGCTCATCATGTCGGTGCCGAGGTCCATGCCGGCGCCCCACGTGTCTCGGCCGAGCTGCCCGAGACGGGGGAGCGGTTCGAGGGGCTTCTTCCTCCCGTCGTCGCGGCGCCCGCCTTCGCGATCCGCAAGCCCGCCGTCGCCATCTTCACCCTCGAAGATTATGTCGCGACCGGGATCATGTCGGCGCAGCACGCGGACGCGCTGCGCCAGGGCATTGCCAACCGCGCGAACATCCTCGTTGCAGGCGGCACATCCACTGGCAAGACCACGTTGATCAACGCGCTGCTCGCTGAAGTGGCCAAGACCGCCGATCGCGTCGTCATCATCGAGGATACGCGCGAACTGCAATGCGCCGCGCCAAATCTCGTGGCAATGCGCACGAAGGACGGTGTCGCGTCGCTCTCCGATCTCGTTCGTTCGTCGCTGCGCCTGCGCCCCGACCGCATTCCGGTCGGCGAGGTGCGCGGAGCCGAGGCGCTCGAGTTGCTCAAGGCCTGGGGCACCGGCCATCCCGGCGGCCTCGGCACGATCCACGCCGGCAGCGCCATTGGCGCGCTCCGACGCATGGAGCAGCTCATCCAGGAAGCCGTCGTCACGGTTCCACGCGCGCTGATCGCCGAGACTATCGACCTGGTTGCCGTCCTTTCCGGCCGCGGCTCCGCGCGCCGTCTGTCCGAACTCGCCCGTATCGATGGCCTGCGCCCGGACGGTGATTACGAGGTCGCGTCAGCCGTTATCGAGGGCGACGACAGCCCGACCTTGCTCATCCAAAGCCCTGAAGGAGAAAATCCGTGATCCAACACCTGCGCCTCGCGCGCCATCGTCTCGCCATGACAGTTTTCGTTCCCACGCTCATCCTAGTGATGGCCGCGCCCGCTTTTGCCTCCGGCTCGTCGATGCCGTGGGAACAACCGCTGCAACAGATCCTCCAGTCGATCGAGGGCCCGGTCGCCAAGATCATGGCGGTGATCATCATCATCGTCACCGGCCTGACGCTCGCCTTCGGCGACACGTCTGGCGGCTTCCGCCGGCTCATCCAGATCGTGTTCGGCCTGTCCATCGCTTTCGCGGCGTCGAGCTTCTTCCTGTCGTTCTTCTCGTTCGGCGGCGGAGCGCTGGTCTGATGGCGGGCGCTGTCGAACAGGGCGGCCCAATGCCGGACTACGCAGTGCCGGGTTATGCGGTCCTCGTGCACCGGGCGCTGACCGAGCCGATCCTGCTCGGTGGCGCCCCGCGTGCCATTGCCATCATGAACGGGACGCTCGCCGGCGCCGTGGGGCTGGGGCTGCGCCTGTGGCTCGTCGGCATAGCCATCTGGGCGATCGGCCATGTCGCCGCCGTCTGGGCCGCCAAGCGCGATCCGCTTTTCGTCGACGTCGTTCGCCGGCATTTGCGCATCCCAGCGCATCTCACTGTTTGAGCGAGGTCGCACCGATGATGAACCTTGCCGAATATCGCAACCGTAGCAGCCGGCTCGCCGACTTCCTGCCCTGGGTGGCATTGGTCGGCGCCGGCGTCGTCCTCAACAAGGATGGCAGCTTCCAGCGGACCGCGCGCTTTCGCGGCCCCGATCTCGACAGCGCCGTGCCGGCAGAACTGGTCGCCGTCGCCGGCCGGCTCAACAATGCCTTTCGCCGGCTCGGCTCCGGCTGGGCGATCTTCGTCGAAGCGCAGCGCCATGCCTCGACCCGTTATCCCGACAGCAGCTTTCCGGATGCGGCCTCGACGCTGGTCGACGCGGAGCGCAAGGCGGGCTTCGAGGAGGCTGGCGCGCATTTCGAGTCCAGCTACTTCCTGACGCTCACCTATCTCGCGCCCGCCGAAGACACTGCGCGAGCGGAAAGCTTGCTCTACGAAGGCCGCGAGAAGAGGGGCCTCGACCCCAATGCGGTGCTGACCGGGTTCGCCGATCGCAGCGACCGCGTCCTGCGCCTTGTCGAAGCCTTCATGCCGGAGTGCCGCTGGCTCGATGACGCCGAGACGCTGACCTATCTGCATGGCTGCGTCTCGACCAATCGCCACCGTGTCCGCGTGCCCGAAACGCCGATGTATCTCGATGCCATGCTGGCTGACCAGCCGCTGACCGGCGGGCTCGAGCCCCGGCTTGGCGCGTCGCATCTGCGCATTCTCACGGTCACGGGGTTCCCGACCGCGACCACGCCGGGTCTGCTCGACGAACTGAACCGGCTGGCCTTTCCGTATCGCTGGTTGACACGCGCGATCCTGCTCGACAAGACCGATGCCACCAGGCTGCTGACAAAGATCCGGCGTCAATGGTTCGCCAAGCGCAAGTCGGTCGCGGCGATCCTCAAGGAGGTGATGACCAACGAGGCGTCCGTCCTCGTCGACACCGACGCCGCAAACAAGGCCGCCGACGCCGACATGGCGCTGCAGGAACTCGGCGCCGACTATGCTGGCATGGCCTATGTCACCGCGACGGTGACGGTTTGGGATGATGATCCCCACGCCGCCGACGAAAAACTGCGCCTGGTCGAAAAGGTCATCCAGGGCCGCGATTTCGCGGCGATCATCGAAACCATCAACGCCGTCGACGCCTGGCTCGGCAGCCTGCCGGGTCACGTGTACGCCAACGTCCGTCAACCTCCCATCTCCACCCTCAATCTCGCCCACATCATCCCGCTTTCCGCGGTGTGGGCGGGGCCGGAACGGGACGAGCATTTTGCAGCGCCCCCTCTGCTCTTCGGCAAGACCGAAGGCTCGACCCCGTTCCGGCTTTCGCTTCACGTCGGCGACGTCGGCCACACGCTGATCGTCGGCCCGACCGGCGCCGGCAAGTCCGTGCTGCTGGCACTGATGGCGCTGCAGTTCCGCCGCTATGCAGGGTCACAGGTATTCGCCTTCGATTTCGGCGGCTCGATCCGCGCGGCCACACTCGCCATGGGCGGCGACTGGCATGATCTCGGCGGCGATCTCAGTGATGGGGCGATCGACAGCGTCAGCCTTCAGCCGTTCGCCCGCATTCATCATGTCCCTGAGCGCGCCTGGGCCGCCGACTGGATCGTGTCGATCCTGACGCGGGAGAACGTGGCGATCACGCCTGAGGTTAAGGAGCATATCTGGACGGCGTTGAACTCCCTGGCGTCCGCGCCTGTCGAGGAGCGCACCATCACCGGTCTGGTCGTCCTGCTGCAATCAAATGATCTCAAGCAGGCATTGCGTCCCTATTGCGTTGGGGGTCCCTACGGCCGCCTGCTCGATGCCGAGCGCGAACATCTCGGATCGGCGTCGGTCCAGGCATTCGAAACCGAAGGACTGATCGGAACGGGTGCTGCGCCCGCCGTCCTGTCCTATCTCTTCCATCGCATCGAGGACCGGCTCGATGGCTCGCCAACACTTCTCATCATCGACGAAGGCTGGCTTGCGCTCGACGATGATAGTTTTGCCGGCCAGCTCCGCGAATGGCTGAAGACGCTGCGCAAGAAGAACGCCAGCGTCATCTTCGCCACGCAGTCGCTCAGCGACATCGATGGTTCGGCAATCGCGCCGGCGATCATCGAGAGCTGCCAGACCCGGCTTCTGCTGCCGAACGAGCGCGCCATCGAGCCGCAGATCACGGCGATCTATCGCCGCTTCGGCCTCAACGATCGGCAGATCGAGATCATCGCGCGGGCGATGCCGAAGCGCGACTATTACTGCCAGTCCCGTCGCGGCAATCGGTTGTTCGAGCTCGGCCTGTCGGATGTGGCGCTCGCGCTCTGCGCCGTATCCGCCAAGACCGACCAGGCCGCGATCTCCCGCATCGTCGCTAAGCACGGCCGCGCCAATTTCCTCGCTGCCTGGCTCAACCACCGTGGCGTCGGCTGGGCCGCTGAACTCGTTCCCGCCCTAACCAGCCCCGCCCTCACCAACAAGGAGAAGTCCCCATGAAACTGCGCCGTTCCCTTGGCATGCGGCTCGCTGCCGCCCTGCTTGTCGCTCCCGCCGCCGTCGCGCCGATGCTGGCGACGCCGGCACACGCCTTGATCGTGTTCGATCCCTCCAACTATTCGCAAAACGTCCTGACGGCGGCGCGCTCACTCGAGCAGATCACCAACCAGATCACCTCGCTTCAGAATGAAGCGCAGATGCTCATCAACCAGGCCCGCAATCTCGCAAGCCTGCCGTTCTCCTCGCTGCAACAGCTCCAGCAGTCCGTGCAGCGTACGCAGCAACTGCTCGGTCAGGCGCAGAACGTTGCCTATGACGTCCAGCAGATCGATCAGGCCTTCCAGCAGAAATACGGCAACGTCTCGCTGTCGGCTTCGGATCAGCAACTCGTCGCCGACGCGCGATCGCGCTGGGGCAACACTGTCGGTGGCCTTCAGGACGCCATGCGTGTGCAGGCGGGCGTCGTCGGCAACATCGAAACCAATCGAACGCAGATGTCGGCGCTGGTCGGCCAGAGCCAGGGTGCGACCGGAGCGCTTCAGGCAACACAGGCCGGCAACCAGCTCCTCGCGCTTCAGGCGCAGCAGCTCGCCGATCTCACCGCGGTCGTCGCCGCGAACGGTCGGGCGCAGGCGTTGCAATCGGCCGAACAGGCCACCGCCGCCGACCAGGGCCGGGAGCAGCGCCGCCGCTTCCTGACGCAGGGCTCGGGCTACCAGCCCGGCAGTGCGCAGATGTTCTATGGCAACAACTGAGGCCGGCGCGATGGATGGCAAGATCCTCGCTCGCATCGGCGCAGTCGTCTTCATCGCGGTCGCTTTGACAGTGACCGCGATCGAAATGAGCAGCAAGGACGAGCAGCCTGACGCTATTGCGACGCGGGGCCGTCCCTTGGCGTTACAAGACCCGCTCGCGGCCGAATTGCGCCGCTGTACCGGGATCGGCGAGGCCGGCCCTCGCGATCCCGGCTGCCTGAAAGCGTGGGCAGAGAGCCGGCGCCGGTTTCTCGGTCAACATGACTCGGCAACCGCGCCTGCTGCCGTTGCCCCGAAAACGTTATTCCCTGATGTGCCGGCGTCAGCCGACCGGAAAGAAGGGGAGGGGACGGATGTGACCGCTCCCGCGATGCAGGTCGAGCCGCCTCGGCCGGAGATTCGCTGATATGGGTGGCATGGGGGTCATCGACCATTTCCTCGAAGTCTTCACGCGCTACATCGACAGCGGCTTCGGCCTGCTCGGCGGGGAGGTCGGCTTCATTGCCACAACCCTGATCGTCATCGACGTGACGTTGGCTGCGCTCTTCTGGTCCTGGGGGGCGGACGACGACATCATGGCGCGCCTCGTCAAGAAGACGCTGTTCGTCGGCGTCTTTGCCTATCTCATCTCCAACTGGAACAATCTCGCCCGCATCGTCTTCGAAAGCTTCGCCGGGCTTGGCCTGAAGGCCTCGGGTACGGGCTTTACCGTCAACGATCTCATGCGCCCGGGCAAGGTGGCGCAGACCGGGCTCGACGCCGGCCGGCCGTTGCTGGACTCGATCTCGAACCTGATGGGCTATTGGTCCTTCTTCGAAAACTTCATCCAGATCGCCTGCATGTTCTTCGCTTGGGCGCTGGTGCTGCTGGCCTTCTTCATCCTCGCGATCCAGCTCTTCGTCACCCTGATCGAGTTCAAGCTGACGACGCTCGCCGGTTTCGTGCTGATCCCCTTCGGTCTGTTTGGCAAATCCGCCTTCATGGCCGAGCGGGTGCTTGGGAACGTCATCTCGTCCGGCATCAAGGTGCTCGTGCTCGCCGTCATCATCGGCATCGGCTCGACCCTCTTCTCCGAGTTCACCTCGGGATTCGGCGGCACCACGCCGTCGATCGACGATGCCATGGCGATCGTGCTGGCCGCGCTGTCACTGCTCGGCCTTGGGATCTTTGGACCGGGCATTGCCAACGGTCTCGTCTCCGGCGGCCCGCAGCTCGGCGCGGGCGCGGCGGTCGGCACCGGGCTCGCCGCCGGCGGCATGGCAGCAGTGGGCGCGGCGGCCGCCGGCGCCGTCGTGTCCGGCGGCGCGGCTGTTAGCGGCGGCGCAGCCGCGGCGGCCCGTCGCGGTGCCGCGACCGCGGGCAGGGCATCCACAGCCTACCAGCTCGGCGCGGCCGGAGAGTCTGGCTTTTCCAGTGTTGCATCCGGGCTCGGCGGTGTCATCAGCGCCGGTGCCCAAGGTGCCGTCTCACCGCTCAAGCGCGCGGCCAATCATGCGGCAGGCAGCATGAAGCACAGCTACCAGTCCGGCGCTCGCGCTGCCTTCGAGACGACGGGCGGATCATCCACCGCCGGCACAGTCGGCGCGAACACCCCCGAAGCCGGCTCCGCTCCCGTCGCGTCCTCCGCCACGGAAGGTCAGCCCGCCTGGGCTAAGCGCATGAAGCGCTCGCAACAGATGACCCATGGCGCCCAGGCCGCCGCTCACGCCGTTCGCAGTGGCGACAGCCATGGCGGCGGCTCCTCGATCAACCTCTCTGAAAGTGACTGAGCATGTTCAGACGACCGTCCACGCACTACGGAAGATCCCCACAACCCGAGACGCCCTACCAGCGCGCTGCCCAGGTCTGGGACGAGCGCATCGGTTCAGCTCGCGTGCAGGCGCGCAATTGGCGGTACATGGCCTTCGGTTGCCTGGCGCTCGCCGCCGGCTTCTCCGCCGCACTCGTCTGGCAGTCCGCCAAGGGCTCGATCGTGCCTTGGGTCGTGCAGGTCGATCGTCTCGGCCAGGCGCAGGCTGTCGCCCCTGCGGTCGGCGACTATCAGCCGAACGATCCGCAGATTGCCTTCTACCTGGCGCACTTCATCGAACAGGTGAGGTCGATCCCCGCCGATCCGGTCATCGTGCGGCAGAACTGGCTGCGCGCCTACGACTTCACGACGCAGGGCGGGGCGCTGGCTCTCAACGACTATGCGCGCGCCAATGACCCGTTCACCAAGGTCGGCAAGCAGCAGGTCGCCGTCGACGTGTCGTCGGTCATCCGCGCATCGCCGGTGAGCTTCCGAATCGCCTGGGTCGAACGCCGCTATCAGGACGGCTCACTTGCTTTCACGGAGCGCTGGTCCGCCATTCTCACCATTGTCGTGCAGCCCCCGCGCGACGCCGACGCGCTGAGGAAGAACCCGCTCGGCATTTACATCAACGCCATCAATTGGTCGAAGGAGCTTGGACAATGACGCCCGCATCCTGCAATACCGCCCCCCGGCGGTGTCCGGCTTTCGTCATTTACGCAATGCCGGCGTTCCGTAAGACAGCCTTTCCAGCACTTCTGCTTTTGACATCGGCGCTTGCGGGCTGTGCCACCAGGCAGAAGCCGCCGGAGATCTCCTATGACGATCCGATCGCGGCCGTGCAGGCCGTCGATCCGCCCCCGCCCGTCAAGGTGGTGGAGCTGTCAAAGCCGCTGCCGCTTCCCGGCCAGTTGAAGCCGGTCGGCAAGGACACAAAGCTTGAGCCGGAACCGACCGATCCGGCCGCGCGCGTGAATCTGGCCAATGCTGCCGCGCGCGTCCAGCCTGTGCGCAACGGCTTCATCAACTCGATGCAGGTCTATCCGTTCGTCGATGGCGCGCTCTATCAGGTCTATGCCTCGCCGGGGCAGATCACCGACATCGCGCTCCAGCCCGGCGAGCAGCTCGTCGGCTCCGGTCCCGTCGCCGCCGGCGACACCGTGCGCTGGATCATCGGCGATACCGAGAGCGGTACGGGCGGAGCAAAGCAAGTCCACATCCTCGTCAAGCCGACGCGCGCCGACCTGATAACCAATCTCGTCATCAATACCGATCGGCGTACCTATCACATGGAACTGCGCTCGACGCCGTCGACCTATATGGCGTCGGTCTCCTGGCAATACCCGCAGGACCAACTCATCGCTTTGCGCAGGCAGAACCAGCAGGCTGAAGCTGCGCAGCCGGTCTCGACGGGCATCGATCTTTCTCGCGTCAATTTCCGCTACGAGGTGACAGGCGATCGCGCACCGTGGCGGCCGTTGCGCGCCTTCGACGATGGCAAGCAGGTGTTCATCGAGTTCCCGCGGGGCATCGGCCAGGGCGAGATGCCGCCACTCTTCGTGGTCGGGCCGGAAGGCGACACGTCCGAGCTGGTCAACTATCGCGTGCGCGGCAATTATATGATCGTCGACCGGCTGTTTGCCGCCGCCGAGTTGCGCTTCGGCGCCGGCAAGAACCAGCAGCGCATCCGCGTCTCCCGTACCGATGGGGTGAGGAGCAGTCGATTTTCATGGATGCGTGGCCCTGGTGAGACCCCGCCAGCCACGAGCCTCCGAACAGACAGCGGAGGGTCGCCATCATGAGCAACAGATTGGATCCCGGAAAGGAAGAAGGCCGGGGGCCGATGAATGACGCCGGAAGGCTGGAGTCAGCCGAAGATCACGCCCGGCCGTTGACAGGCGAGCCGGCCGCGGCCATGCGGCTGCGCGCCGAGCCGCCGCGCGTGACGCGTCTGTCCCGCAAGGCGCTAACCGGCTTGGGGCTAGTCGCAAGCCTCGCTGTCGGCGGTGCGTTGATCTATGCGCTTCAGAACCGTCAACAAGGCCAGGGTCAGGAACTGTATTCAACCGATAATCGTTCGACGCCCGATGGGCTTGCCGGCCTGCCAAAGGACTATGCGGGCGTTCCGAAGCTTGGCCCACCGCTTCCCGGCGATCTTGGCCGCCCGATCCTCGCCGCGCAGAATGGCGGCCCCGCGCCATCGACAGGTCTCGTGGGACCGGACCCGGAGGAGCAGCGCCGGGAGCAGGAACTGGAAGCGGCGAGGACCGCGCGTCTGTTCGCGTCCACGCAAACGCGGCCCGCAAGTGAGGCGACCGCCGCTCAGTCTACAACAGGCACCCTGCCACAGCCCGATCTTTCCAGCCTTGGCCTCGCACCGCAGCCAGCGACGCCCTCGGCGCAGGACCGCCAACTCGCGTTCCTCAATCAGCCGCCGGACAAGCGCACAGTCTCGTCGGATCGTGTTGCGGCGCCGGCGTCGAAGAACGTCCTGCAGGCGGGCGCCGTCATTGCAGCCGCCCTCATCACCGGCATTCGCTCCGACCTGCCGGGCCAGATTACCGCGCAGGTAACGGAGAATGTCTATGACAGCCCCACCGGACAAGTCCGTCTCATTCCGCAGGGGACGCGCCTCATCGGCCAGTATGACAATGGTGTCGGCTTCGGCCAGCGTCGTGTATTGCTGGTCTGGACCAGGCTGATTTTTCCTGACGGCCGCTCTATCGTTCTGGAGCGTGAGCCTGGCGCGGATGCCGAGGGTTATGCTGGTGTCGAGGATGGCGTCGACTATCACTGGGGCGAGCTGTTCAAGGCGGCAGCACTTTCCACGGTTCTGAGCATCGGGGCGCAGGCAGGCACATCGGGCCAGGAGAGCGATATTGTGCGCGCTCTGCGCCAGGGTGCTTCCGACAGCATCAGTCAGACAGGCCAGCAGATCGTCCAGCGGCAGCTCAACATAGCGCCGACGCTCACCATCCGACCGGGATTCCCGGTGCGCGTCATCGTCACGCACGATCTCGTGCTCGAACCTTACGGAGGCTGAAATGGCCAAGCTGAAACTAGGGCCAATCGCTGACGACAAACCCGTCAAGGTCATGGTAGAACTCCCCGCGGCACTGCATCGCGATCTGACCGCTTATGCCGAGATCCTCGGCCGCGAAGCGGGGCAACGGCCAACTGACGCGCCGCGCCTCATCGTTGCGATGTTGGAGCGGTTCATTGCGACAGATCGCGGTTTCGCCACGGCAAAGCGTTCTGAGGGTGGTTAAGGGTCGGACGGCTGGAGTCGAGCCGGGTTCAGTCGGGCCTCCCATTCATGGAGTGATTCAGGTTTCGCGCTTGACGGGGGCAGGCCCCGGTCGCGTTGCGGCTACCAGGTTTCTTGCGGTCCCAACCAGCCGCAGAAGCGCACGCTTTGGGTTCGATTCCAGCCACACCGCCTTGATCGAACTGATGCTGTCCTGACCGGCGATGGGTTTCCACACTGTAGCGTCGATGGCGACGGTGCTGGCAAAACCTTCGCCAGCCAGAGTCACGCCTTGACCGAGTTGCACCTTGAGGATGACCGTCGCTCCGCTCGCGCGACATATTTGAATAGCGGGGCCACCATCAGCGGCAATCTTTTCCAGCAAAACCGGATCCTGCGGCGATCCGACCGAAACCAGCAGACAAGTGTCAGCAAGATCCCTCCACCTGACTGCCGGCCTTTCAGCGAGCGGATGGCCTCCGGGCAGGAGAACGAACAAGCGCTCGTGCCCAAATAGCTCGCTGCGGCATAAGGCGCCTTTCTCGAGCCCGTGCGTGAAGACGATGTCAAGGCGCCGGCGACGTATTGCCGCCAGACACTGTTCATGGGGAACGTCCTCGATGGCGATGCTCACGTCCGGATGTAAGCCGCGAAATCGATCGACAAGCCGCGCCACGAACGCCCGGCCTATCTGGCCGCACAACCCTATCTTGATTGTTTTGGCATCCTGGTCGCCGCGACCACCTCCGGCTAGGGCATCGTGCAAGCCTTCATAATGAGCCCGGACGAGGTCAGTCCAGGCCCGGCCTGCTTCGGTCAGCCGAACACCATGGACGTCGCGATCAAACAACTGCATGTCCAGCAATTGTTCGAGAGCAACGATGTTGCGGCTGACACAGGATTCCCTCACTCTGAGAACTCTTGCGGCCTGCCTGAGGCTACCATGGTCGACAGCTGCGAAGACATGGTCCAGACGGCGCAACGTGTTGTTGACCTGTCTCAAGGCTCAGGAGCCTATTCCTGCGCGGCGACGACGCTAACCGGCAGGGTCGGATACAGGCTGGTTTCGTAGACGTACTCGTGCGGAATGGCCGAAGTGGCCATCTGGGAAAGGTACCGGTTCAGGTTTTCCTCACTATTGCTCGCCGCGAGGCTACAGAAATTTCCGCTGTTCCAGGTCAGGGCGCAGTAGCTGAAATGCGCGCGTATTGCGTCGGCCATCTCTGCCAAAGTCACCTCATTGCCGAACATCGTGTCGAGAACGAGGGCTTGCTTTTTCTCGATTTCGTCTGGGGGAAAATAGCGCGCCTTGAAGCCGAAATCCTTCTGGTATTCGCGACGCCTGTAGTCCCGCTCCTCTGTAGCCCGGAACTTCTCGACGAAGACGAAGATTCCGTCCGCCTTGAGGTGCTGGGTCACGAACTCGATCTGTCCCGTTCTGTTGGGCGAGTACATCTGAAAGGTCGTATCCTCCAGAATAATATCGAAACCGTGGGCGAAATTTATCAGTCGCGGATCCGAGCCCAGGACGTCCTTGGTCAACTTATGGAAGGGGCCGATGAAGAAGTCGGCGTGCGGCGGTTGGCCATAGGCCATGAAGCATTTGTAATTTTCCGCGTTTGGGCTGCACGACAGTGAGCGTACCTTTCCATCGGACAGTTCCGACAGTGTTCTCGCCATCGTTCCTTCCGCTGTTCCAAGGCTGTACAGCGCAAGCGGAGCGCCACGGTGCTCTGCGTATTTCAGCACTGCGTAGGCCATCCGGCACTCTTCCTCCAATCTGTAGGGAATGCTGCCGTGATAGTGCTGGTCGAAAAAACCTTGTCGTGCCGCATGCAGGCTGACAAGGCCGCGCAGCAGTTCATCGCTCGGCAGAAGGCGGGCGTCGGCGACGGGCTTGCGAATTGGCATCCCGCTCTTGCCAGCGGCGGTCGCCGCGAAAAAGCCGGTGAGTCCGTTGATCCGTGGGCCCTGGTCGCACTCAGCCAGAAAGTCGTCGAGTCCACGCATCGCAGTATGCCTCCAGCACCGTTCCATTGGTGAGATGCCGATACGTCGATGGGGGAAATTTCCACTAAGGTAAGTGGGGTCTAATATTTCGCCTGTCTCAAGTATTGGCTGAGCCAACTCGTAGGCCTGCCGGATACAGGCGGCTTTCACTCGTTTGCCATTTTTTCGCTAAAGTCACATCTTCTACCAATCCAGAGTTATTCGCGTGTTGTTCAGCAACCCATGGTTCGCCACATCATGCAACGACTGGCCACTCGCCAGTAAGGAGGCTGTGGATACGTGAATACTCTTGCCCTCGACCCGACCGAGAATCGCCGTTCACGGCACCAATCGCTTGCCCACAAGTATGAGAGTTGGGGGAGCGTGCGGGCGGACGTAGTCAAAAGAACCGGGCTTGAGCGCCAGGAGACAAGACTCCTCCAGCCGAACCATGTGTTCTTGATGAACCTGAAGGGCACGGCGTGCCGCGGAGAAGACATTGTGGATGGGCGCCGGATTGCCTTTTTGCCGCGCCGGGCCGGTTCGATAATCTTCATGCCCGCCGGCAGTGATTGGAATGGGTGGGACGAGGGGGACGCGACCGCTTCCTACCTCCTGGTCTCGATTGAAAAGGGGTTCGCCGACGACGTGTTTGCGGGAATGACTCGCCATGGACCGGCGGTGCTGCCGCCTTCGATCGGATTTCGGGACGGCACTGTAGAGTTGGCGTTGCAGAGGATTGCCTTGGAGCTCAAGCAGCCTGACCCCATCAGCGCAACGATGGTGGAGTGCCAGGCCACGCAATTGCTCGGGCAAATGTTAAGATTGAACGGCGTCCATCAGGAACCGGCAAAAGGCGGTTTGTCATCGTTCGATCTCAAGCGAGCGGTGGGAATGATCGAGGCGTTGTCGGACGGCAGACCTACGCTCGCCGATCTGGCAAAAGAGGTTGGGGTTAGCCGGTTCCATTTCTGGAGGGCCTTCAAGCAGTCGACAGGCATGACGCCGCACGCATTCATTGCGCAGCGCCGATTGGAGCACTCCGCGGATATGCTGCGATCGACCAATTTGTCGGCGACGGAAATCGCGATGGAATGTGGTTTCGGCAGCTCGAGCCATTTCACGACCGCCTTTAAGCGGGCGTTCGGCGCGGCCCCCACGGAATTTCGTCGTAAGTGCAGAATCTAGGTCGCCGCTTGTCGGTTCTGAGCAAGTATCGGCAAACCCAAACATCACAGTAAAGCAGGCTTGGCGGAAGACGGTATCCATCGGCGGTCAGCCCCGGATACGCCGCTCATGTCAAACCTGGCTCGAATTCATCATGGCAAAGCACGGCCCAACTGGTCCAATCCCTGCCTCGGATTCCTGGCCAGCACGCTATCGGCGGCTGTTGCCCGAAACGGCTACTACATCGCCTCCGCCTGGATTCTCGTCGAGCGAGGGTACGGAACCGCCGGCGTGGCGACGTTCCTTGCGATCGTCAGCGTTGTCGAATTCATCGCGAGCCCTCTGGCCGGTGTGGCGGCGGATCGATTTGACAGGCGATGCTTGAACGTCGCGGCAGACCTCAGCCGCTTCGTCGTTATGCTGGTTACCGCTTGCGCGCTTCTCTACATGGACGTGTTTCTGATTATCTGTCTGTCAGCGGCCCTCTTTTCGTTTTGCGACCGTGTCGCGCTTACGAGCTCTCAATCAATGATCCCCGTGATAGCTGACGGCCGCGATCTTGTAGCCTCGAATTCCGCCGTCTTCTTCGTCATGCAGTTCGGCAATCTCGGCGCAGCTCTGCTTGCAGGGCCTTTGCTGCATGCGCGTTCCCCAGCCCTGCCATTCACCGTTCTTGCTGCCTTCTTCCTATTTTCAGCGGGCTGCCTTGCCTTGATGCGGCTGGAACCGATTTCGCGCGATGTCCGCATCGCCAAAATCTCTGCAGCACAAATCGATCTGAGCCTGCGTCGTCTCATCGTTGTCTACGCGCTTCTCTATACAAGCGCGGTGCTCGTCAGCGTCATGGGATCGAGTTTCGTCTTCCAGGAGCAGAAGGGTACTGCCGTGGATTTCGGCTACCTCGAGGCTGCATGGTCGGCGGGCTCACTGATCGGCGCAGTCTCTCTGTTCCGAATTGAAAGAGCGATCAGTACCCATGCGCGGCATCTCATGCTTTTGGGCTTAACGGCGCTGGTACTCATGGCGCTGGCATATCTGCGCACGCCCTGGACAGTGATGCTGTTTGCCGCGCTCGGATTTCTATACAATCTTGGACGCGTCAGCGTTGAAGTCACATTGCAGTCGCGTGTATCCGTTTATCTGTTGGGCCGAGCAAAAGGCATTATGCATAGTGTGGCCGTGGTGCTCGGATTACTCGTCTTCGGCATCGCCGCAGCAGTAGGAGATCGAGCACTTCCTTCGACGAGTTTCTTCAGCTTTGGAGTGATGCTGCTCATCAGTATTTTGTGTTTGAGCGTCGGTGCCGGTCAGCCGGAAGAAAAGGGTGAATCGTGAGGTGGAAGAGCTAACAGCAGGCGCAGATGCGAAACAGGCAGTCCTGGGGTCGCTGGAGGCACTCTACCCCTGGATGAAACCTTATCATTCTAGGCCGATCCGCGATTATGCGTTTCGCCTGTTTACGGCGCCGGCTTCGGGTCCCATGCCAGAAATCCGGCTCCGAGCCTTCACCAAACTACTCGACATCATCAGGAAGGCAGCGACACGAAACGGGTTGTCTACCGATGCCGCCTCGGAAATCTGCAGGGATTTCGAAAGGCGCCGCGTGTTGCAGACAGGCCCTCATTTGCTTCTCCTCATGGAGCCAGAAGCCTATTACACGCATATCTTCAGCCTCCTTGGCCTCTCGGCGCATGGCTGTTCGACCTATGTTTCCTACGCCGTTTCGACGGTGAATCTCGTTGAAAAGCCACGCAAGGGGCCAGGCTGGCTCACCGTTGACGGGAAGCCGGTCAACGTCTTTGGCCTGAGCCGAAGCCGGATGATCGGATACAGCCTGCTAGCCGGGCCGGGACCCTATAGGTTCGAGTTGTTACCGACGGAGCCAAACGCTGGGGGAGACGCGCTCACGCTGCTTCGTAGCCTTCTGCCGAAGACGCAATTCGAGCGGCCCGCGCACGCCATCAAGGCAGCCAATCTCATTCTTTGGCCAAAAATGTTCGGAGGCCGCTTTGCCTTCCTGCAGATCGACGATGAGGATATTGCCGACCTGGTGGCGGACCACCTGTCGGAGGAAAATTCATGGCTACGGATGCGATTGCTGGAAGACCCGAAGTTCGCTTCCAATATTCTTGCCGGCCTCGACGGGCTCGCGTCCGGCCCCTGGAGTGGCTGGCTCGCGCGCGGTACTGATTTCTTCTGGCTCTATGAAAATGGCAAACGCCTTCCGCTGCGTCTGAACGGCGGAGAACTCGTTGATCCTGCGACCGGTATTAGGGTGGCGTGCTTCACAGCCCCCGACATCCTCGAGCGGCTGGCAAACCGCAGCCTTGTCCCGAATCTCCTGCTGATGTTTATGGTGTTGTCGATCCTGCCCGGCGTTCGCGCGCTTGGAGGCAGCTATCAGCCGATCTACTATCCCCTGATGCGTTATGTCGTCTGCCGGGCGCTTGAGGCCGCAGGCGTGGATGAAGATCTTCGGCAGGCTCTCGCAACCGACGACGTACCGGGTGCTTGGGGACATCGGGTAATTGAGTGTGATGATGATCCGCTCGAGCTGTTCCTAAATGGCAGGAACGGCGGGATGAGTGATCTTGTCGACCGTTTGGGCGACATTTCCTTCGCCGAGGCCTGTGGAAGCATGAAAGGCTTCGTGACTGACTCGCCGTGGCAGGAACTTCACAGCCGGCTGCGACAGGGGTTGGTTACGCCGGCCGATGCGGAATGGGCTTTTTCCTGAAATGGTTTATGCGCTCCCAGCGGCTGGCATGTGTAAGCCGGATTGCGAATGGCTGCTTCGCGCCGCAAAATGGACATTTAGGTTTGTGTCGGCGTGGCCGTAAAGCAGAGATGGTTCTAGCTCGCCCTTGGGCGCTTCAGCGTCACAAACAAACATTTAGATTTCCAGCCAGGCAGGCTATCGCGACGTCGCCACTTAAACAGGCCATTTGTAAGTAGCCCCGTGGCAGAATAGTCAGTTGTCCCAGCAGTGACTGTTTGCACTTCAGATCAAGAAGCTTTCTGGAGCCTCGGTGCTGACACTGAGCGTAAGGTCAGCCGCACCAGCGCACATATTCGGCCTCCGCTGAGACTTCAGCTATAAGAGATTCGATTCTCCTAGACGATGAAAAAATGTTCGACGTCGATCCCAAGCAAGTGGAAGACCTTGAGGCCAAGGACCTGGTGCTGCTGCTCCGGCGCTTGCTGCACGCAGAGGCCCAGGCAGCGGGCGTGCCGTTTGCTGGTGTCTCAGTTCCTTTGCAGATCACTGTGCCCGATGGCGGCGAAGACGGCCGGATAGTATGGGCGGGCGGCAAGGATTCAACCGACTACCTCCCCGGACGCATCACCTACTTCCAATGCAAGGCCAGCAAAATCGGACGCTCGGGATGGAAGAAGGAGTGCTGGGAAAAGTCGACCCAGCGCAGAGGGAAAGACAGGAAGCTCACTCCAGCCATGACCTCGCTCATCGGCCAAGGTGGATCCTATGTCGGCTTTACGACCGAGGCGCTCACGAGCGAGAAGCGGGACAACTACATCGCCGGCATCAAGGAAGCAATCCTCGAAGCTGAGGGAGATCCCACCAAGCTGGGCGTGATCCAGCTTTACGATGCCAACCATATCGCCGTCTGGGCCACCTATCATCCTGCGGTCGCCATCTGGCTATCCGAGAGAGCACATGGACTGTCTTTGGCGGGTTACCAGACGGTTGAAGCGTGGGGCACGCGACCAGATTTCGGCAGCGAGTACGCCGATGACGGCGATAGCCGCTACATCATTGGGACCGCCAAGGAGCGCGATCGTGGTGGCGACAATAAGGCGACCGCGAAAGTGGCATGGGAGCGCATTCTCTCGCACGTTGCTGAACCTGGCCGGCTGGTGCGCGTGGTGGGAACCTCCGGCCTTGGCAAGAGCCGCTTCGTTTACGAGTCGCTCAAGGCGTCTTCGTCCCAACTCGCCGAGATGGTTCGCCATCGTGCAGTCTTTGCCGACTACAAGGTGGTGCCCACGACCTTGCTCTCGGTTGCGACCAAGCTGGCGGAAGACAGCAAGCGAACCTTACTGGTGGTAGACGAATGTCCGCGCGACGTCGCAATCGAGTTGGGCAAGCAAGCCGCGCGCGCTGGGAGCCTTCTCAGCGTCATTGCGATCGATACCGACGACCAGCCGCTCGAGGGTAGCGAGACGAACCTTCATGTCGCACTTTCCCCTAGCAGTGCCGATCTCATCGGCGCCATCATCCACAAAACAAACCCCGCCCTCGACAAGGGCACAGTCCAGCGACTGCGCGAACTCTGCGGCGGCTTCCCGCGTTTTGGCGTGCTGGCTGCAAAAAGTGTCAATAGTGGAACATCGTTATTCGAGACTGCGGATGACGTGATCAATCGCATTCTCGTGGGCGCGAAAATCGAAAACGCTGAGGAAGTAAGAGCCCTCCAGTGCCTTAGCCTCTTCGAATCACTGTCGATTGCGGCGACTTCGCCGGTGCAATTGGACGTCGTCGCGACCGAACTCGGACGGATGCCGGGTGATGCAATGTACGAGTACCTGGCCAAGGCACGGCAATATGACATCGTCGGGCGAAATGGAGATCGCATTAGCGCCCAGCCCCTTCCAATCGCCATCAATCTGGCGATGCGCCGAGTCGCTATGATGCGGCCGGGCCTGCTGGTTCGTTTTATCGCCGCAGCCAGCGACGAGCTTGCATTGGCCCTGCTGCGACGGTGTCGACATCTCGACAAGTCACCGGTGATCTTGGAAGTCGGCAACCTGCTGCTGAACGACGACGATCTTCTGGGCAAAGTTGATGCCATCCTGACGCCTCGGGGCGCGGACCTGCTCGATGCCTTGGTCCACGTCTTGCCGGATCGCGTGGCCCAGCATCTCGATTACTTCGTACTCCCACTCGACGACGCTGCCTTGGCGGGAGCCAAGGGTGCGAGGCGCAGTTTGGTGGAAGCAGCTGCCAAGCTGGTGTTCAGGCGTCGCTCATTTGGCATCGCGGCCCGGTTGCTCATGCGCCTGGGCGCCAACGAAACAGAATCCTTTGAGAACAATGCGACCGCCCACTTCAAGCAGCTGTTCCAGCTCTATCTCAGCGGCACCGAGGTTTCGCCTGCTGATCGGTATCTCATTCTCGACGAAGGCCTTGCGAGCGGCGACCCTGCCCTCATCAGCCTATGCGCCGAGGCGTTGGCCAGCGTTTTCAGCAGCGATGTAATCCAGTTTGGAGACTATGGTGAGATCGGATCTTCCCCGGCGCTGAAAGACTGGGCCCCCAAGACATACGATGAAATACAGGAATTTCATCGTGGCGGCCTCCAACGACTGGTCTCGCTCCGCCATAACCACCCAGATCTTGCGGAGCGCAGCGAGGACATACTCGCGGGGGCGGCGAGGCTCATGCTCAGTAGCGAAATTTACAAGGAGTACGCCGGCGTCGTCACCGCGATAGCGAAGGAAAAGGGCGGCTGGCCGAATGCCATCGAAGGTGTCGGCGACTGGCTGTACTTTGACCGCGCGGACACGAGCAGTGAACGCGCCGTTTTCGTGCGGGACCTCTACGACCGCCTGTTCCCATCCGAGCCGATCGAACGGGCTATCCTGTTAACCAAATTTTGGCAGTCGGATATCCGCGATCCAGACTGGCGGTATGCTAGTGACGATCGAGACTACGAGTACTCGGAACGCGCTGCGCGCAGTGTGGCCCGCGAGATCTCTGCCAATCCGGATCTGACGTTGGCCGCGGTACGCCGGATGGCTGCGATGGACCTTAAGACAGTCTACCCCTTCGCTGACGAACTCGGCGAAAAAGCCGGTAATCGAGCTGAGGCGTTTCAAGCAGCGCTGGAGGTCGTCGCGAAGTCCAATGGCAGCATGCAAATGCTGCGCGGGCTGCTGCACGGAATTGATCTCGTCGATGCGGAGATAGCCAATAAGTGTCTTGCCGATGCATCGAACCGCCTGGCGGACAGCAAGCACTCGATGATCAACCTCCATTCGGCGCTAGCAAGGAAGGACCGCGCGCGGCTAGATGGAGCGATCGCCGACCTGAACTCTGGGCGTATCACGCCTGCGGACTACGCCTACCTATCCTACGGTCGCGGGCTGGATGACTTGCCCCCTGAGGATGTGGCTGTTCTGCTGCGCGCCTTAGCCGAGCGTGGTAGCGATGGCGCGTGGGCCGCCCTCGAAGTGGCTCTGATGTATCGTCATGGAGAGCCGGCGCCGGTTGCCCATGCTCAGGAGATCGCAACGTTGCTGGTCGCGCCGGTTCTCATTGAGCATTCGCGCGATCGGCAACGGGACTCACACAACTTCGAGAGTCTGGTCGATCGGGTTCGCTCCTCGATCGGCATCAGTGAGGAGTTTGCCGAAGGCCTTGCGCAGCAGCTGGTAAGGCTGGCGGAGAGCACGGACTATAATCTTATCAATGCCTTGGTTGACGCAATGCGTCATGTCGTCGAGGTGCTCGTCGCGGTCGCGCCAACAACGATCTGGAGTCATATTGCACGCTTCTTCGAGACGGCGTCTCCGATTGAACGCGGGCGGCTTAAGCGAATGATCGGCCCGGATCGCGACCGCTTCGACCGATCCGGCCATACTGGACCTGGCCCATTGTTCGGAGTACCTCTGGAGCTCGTCCTGGAATGGGCCGACGAGGCATCGGATCGGTCAGCCCTGCTCATCGATTTCTTCCCTATCCTCAGCGACTCCGACAACGGCGCCCAGGGGTGGAACTCTGACCTCGAGGCCATAGCCACGCGATACGGCCAACAGGAGTCATTCCGAACGGCCTTGGGCCGACGAATGCGACCCTCGTCGTGGTCCGGTTCGATCGTGCCTTTGCTCGAAGCTTATCTCGCGCCGCTTAAAGGCTGGTACAAGCATTCCGTCCCTGATCTCGCCAAATGGGCAAAGAGCATGCACCAAAGCCTCGCGGATCAGATAGAACGAGAACAACGGCGCAACGAGGACTAATGCCTGTCCAGGACCCGAAGTATGGCAGCTTATGGCCTTGCAAGGCAGTTGGAGCCCGCCTGCCGGTTTCCTACTGTGGGCGAGGAGCAGACAGTCAGATTTGCACTCGCGCCAACGGCTAACGCAGGGCTGTTCGACGGTCCGTTCGCAGTCTGACCGAACCTAAATTAGACAGAGCTTGATACCGCCTTCTGTTCTAGGCTGCCTTCGATCATTTCGCGCGTCACCACCATTGCCGGGTCGCGCTTCCTGTACGCTGTGGCAAACTGCTCATCGTCGAGGTTCGCATCGCCATAGTCGTCATAATCGAGATGGCGCCAGAACCCGTTTGGCAGGAGCTCCATGCCGTAGAGCGGCCCGACAAGGCCGCTGCGCGGAATGATGTAGGTGCGAACGAATGGGCGCTCCTCCCAGTCGCGGCGGATGAACTGCGTGCCGGGCGTATGATCGATGAACCACGGCTGCCGCCCGAAATAGCCGAACTGCTTGGCGACAATCCGCCCAAGTGTGCGCAGCGCCTCAAGGGCGTCGACGCGCACCGTCGTGTAAGTATCGGGATCGAAATGTACCGATCGGTTGCGCAAGCCAGCTAGCACGAGGAACTGCGCGCCCACACCATCTGCTAACACCGTCCAGTCTTCAAGCACCTGCACCGCGAACGCCCAGTTGTCGAACGACTCCTTGCCGTACACTCGCTTGAAGTGCGGCGAGGATCTGTAGAACTCCCGAAGATCCAGGATGAGGTGATTTAGGATGCGCTCGCCAAGGGCGCAGGCGCCTACCAGCGCGGGGTAGTAAGCTCCGGTGATAAACGCACACCGAGACTGCTCATGCATCTGGTTGTGATAGCTGATCAGGGACATGCCCTTCGCACCGAGGTCGCGCACGTTTTCGACCACCTGGTCGATGTGCCGATCACCATACTCAAGTTGAAGCCGTTCGATCACCCGCGCGCGGTTGGCCACATGCTGTTGCTTGACTGCCTCGTCCCAGGTGTCCATCGGGTCGTCGAGATCGCCCGGCGTGGAGTCGAAATCAAAAGAGAACGGGTGATAGGTAAGCGCTATTTTCGCTGCACGTTGACGCGGGGGCTTTCGACGGATGGCCTTCGAATCGGGAACGGTATCTGGTCTGATCAGGC